>NZ_JBRREH010000004.1:0-84358 GCF_056760175.1 Stenotrophomonas sp. STEN021
CACCCCCTTCTCGCTGTCGCCCCCTGTTCCGCGCGTCTTGTTCCAGATCTAAACTCCCCCGGCCCCCCCCGCCCCCCCCCCACTACGGATTGGGCTGACTTGTGGGAGCGGCGTAGGCCTCGAAGCTGGCAATGCTTGAAAGGCCTCAAGAGCCAACCCCTCCCCAACCCTCCCCTACGCCTTCGGCGCAAGGGAGGGAGCGAAACAAAACAAAACCCCGCCTTTCGGCGGGGTTTTGTGTACTGCAAGCAGCGGTGAGGCTGCGGCGGACTTAGAAGTCCATACCGCCCATGCCACCCATGCCGCCCATACCGCCGCCGCCCATGGCCGGCTCGTCCTTCTTCGGAGCTTCGGCAACCATGGCTTCGGTGGTGATCATCAGGCCAGCGATCGAGGCTGCGTTCTGCAGTGCCGAACGGGTCACCTTGGTCGGATCCAGGATGCCGAATTCCAGCATGTCGCCGAATTCGCCGGACGCGGCGTTGTAGCCGAAGCTGCCAGTGCCTTCCTTGACCTTGTTGACGATGACCGACGGCTCTTCACCGGCGTTGGCAACGATTTCGCGCAGCGGGGCTTCCATCGCGCGCAAGGCGATCTGGATGCCGTGGTTCTGGTCTTCGTTGTTGCCCTTCAGGCCGGCCAGAGCGGTGACAGCGCGCACCAGCGCAACGCCGCCGCCCGGGACCACGCCTTCTTCGACGGCAGCGCGGGTAGCGTGCAGGGCGTCGTCAACGCGATCCTTCTTTTCCTTCATTTCGATTTCGGTCGATGCACCGACCTTGATCACGGCAACGCCGCCGGCCAGCTTGGCAACGCGTTCCTGCAGCTTCTCGCGATCGTAGTCCGAAGAGGTTTCTTCGATCTGGGTCTTGATCTGCTTGACGCGCGACTCGATGCCGGCAACGTCGCCAGCGCCGTCGATGACGGTGGTGTTTTCCTTGGAAACCTGCACCTTCTTGGCGCGGCCCAGGTCCTTGATGGTGGCCTTTTCCAGCGACAGGCCAACTTCTTCGGAGATCACGGTGCCGCCGGTCAGCACGGCCATGTCTTCCAGCATCGCCTTGCGACGGTCGCCGAAGCCCGGTGCCTTGACGGCAACGACCTTGACGATGCCACGGATGGTGTTGACCACCAGGGTCGCCAGCGCTTCGCCTTCGATATCTTCGGCGATGATCAGCAGCGGCTTGCCTGCCTTGGCGACGCCTTCCAGCACCGGCAGCAGGTCACGCACGTTGGAGATCTTCTTGTCGTGCAGCAGGATGTACGGGTCTTCCAGGTCAGCGGTCTGCGACTGCTGGTTGTTGATGAAGTACGGGGACAGGTAGCCGCGGTCGAACTGCATGCCTTCGACGACGTCCAGCTCGTTTTCCAGGCCCGAGCCTTCTTCAACGGTGATCACGCCTTCCTTGCCAACCTTCTTCATCGCTTCGGCAATGATGTTGCCGATCGACTCGTCCGAGTTGGCCGAGATGGTGCCGACCTGGGCAATGGCCTTGTCGTCAGCGGTGGGCTGGGAGATGTTCTTCAGCTCGGCGACGGCGGCGATCACGGCCTTGTCGATACCGCGCTTCAGGTCCATCGGGTTCATGCCGGCAGCAACGGCCTTGGCGCCTTCACGGATCAGGGCCTGGGCCAGCACGGTGGCGGTGGTGGTGCCGTCGCCAGCGTCGTCGTTGGTGCGCGAAGCAACTTCCTTCACCATCTGCGCGCCCATGTTCTCGAACTTGTCAGCCAGTTCGATTTCCTTGGCGACGGACACGCCGTCCTTGGTGATGGTCGGGGCGCCGAAGCTCTTCTCGAGCACGACGTTGCGGCCCTTCGGGCCCAGGGTTGCCTTGACGGCATTGGCGAGAACGTTGACGCCGCGCACCATGCGCGAACGGGCGTCTTCACCGAAACGAATATCCTTGGCAGCCATAGCTTTGAAACCTCGGGAATGGGGATAGGGGAATAGGAGAGAGATAGATCAGCAGCGGTGTTTCAGGGACCGGGGAAAGGTCGGCGCCAGGCGCCTATGCCAATTCCGGCATCACGATTCACCGCTACAAAGGCAATCAGCCGATGATGGCGAGGACGTCGTCTTCGCGCAGCACCTTGTACTCAACGCCTTCGGCCTTGTAGGACGAACCGGCGTACTGGCCGTAAATGACCTTGTCGCCAACCTTCAGCGACGGGGTACGCACCGAACCGTTGTCCAGCGGCTTGCCCGGGCCCACGGCCACGACTTCACCCTTGGTGGACTTTTCCTTGGCCGAATCCGGGATCAGGATGCCGCCGGCGGAGATTTCGTCGGCTTCGATCGGCTTGACCACAACGCGGTCGTGAAGCGGCTTGATGCTCATGAAGGACCTCTTAAGTAATTGATTGGCCTGAAATTCCGGCGACACCGACGGGGAAACAGAGGGACGCCGGCATCACGCGTAAAAAGGCCCGTCGTGCGGGCTTGTTTGGGAGATGGGGCTGGCTGGGGGCCTTTCAAGGGCCGGCCGGCAAATTGATCATTTCCGCCATCAGGGTCTGGCGTTTGCCGCTGCGAACGCACCGGCCTTCGCCCCCCGGCCGTTGCCAGCTCCGGTATCGTCGATGCCCGCCGCGAATGACACCGGGTGGTCGCTGAGGGTGAACACAGTTCGCCCGACCGCAAAAAAAATGGCGCGCCCCGGGGGATTGCGGGACACGCCATGCCAAGAGAGAGCCGCCCAGACTGCGGGCTGAACTACTTTTTTTGGAATATCACAGGTACCGCGACCATTGCACCGAGGCGCTGGCCGGGCTTGCAGGCAGCCCGCCACTGCCGGTGCTGCAGACCGGGAGCAGGTTCAAGCCACCACCACTGGGAACATCAACCGAGATACCGCCAGCAGAGATCTTGGTGTCGGCGGTCTGGTTGCTGCCTACCGTCAAGCTGCCGTGAATGGTCACGGTGGCACCGCTGGTCGACAGCTGTTTGCCCAGCATCACGCTGCCACGAAGCTCCCAGCCAGCAATATCGGCCGCGCCTTCGGCGATGATGGTGGTGTTGCCGATCGGCAAGCCCTGATAGGTCTGCGGCTTGCCATCTGCACCCGGCCCCTCCCACTCCACGAACTGCGAGCGGCTGGCGCATAGGTTGGCCGGATAGAAATCGCCACCGCAGACCCTGGCTGCGCCAGCGAAATTCGGGGCGACGAGGTCGCGGTGACCGGCGCCGGTGAGGGTGATATTGCCACCACAGTTGGCCTGGCTCGGGTCACTGCAGCCGCGCACCACCACGGTGTTGAGGAAATCGGTGCTGGTGCCATCGATCTTCACCGACTGGTCAAACCACAGCACGCCGGCCGGCATCTTGCTGACCCCATGCAACAGCCAGCTGCCATCGTTCTGGCGGACCTTCAGGCAGCCCTTGTCATTGGTGTTGTTGCAGGTCATCAGCTCCTGCAGGATCGCCAGCTGCGCCGCATTGGGACTCTTCAACGGGTACACGCCATCGATGGAGTCGCCGTTGGCGCGCTTGACGTTGCGGATGGTCAGCTGTGGCGCGCCATCAACCGTAGTGAAAGCGTAGTTGGCCATGCCGAGGAAGTTGTCGGCATCTACCGGCTTCACCCGTGCTTCGCAGTAGGGGATGCCGGGCAGGCCCGGACTGGTGCCTGTCTGCTTGGCCTGCACGTTGGTTACTGGAGGGTTGAGGCTTCCGGCCAGCAGGCCCGACCCGGTCACCTTGACGTCGTTGACCGTCATGTCGCCGCCGCCGAGCAGGTTCTTGACCGTACCCGAGGTCAAGGCAATGTTGCCACTGGCCCACAGCGTTTCGTACTTGCCGCTCCAGCCGGACACCGTGACGTTGTAGCCCCATAGCTGGCCCACGGTAAGCGTTGCAAGCCCGACCGTGCCACCGGCAATACGGCTTGAGCGGAAGCTCAGCGCATCCGGCAGGCTGACATCGTCGGCGCCCTTCAGTTGCTCGGCACTGGCCGTACCCGTTACCAGGCCAGTGGCGGGATCAACCCTCAACAGCGGTTGGCCGGCGCTGTCCTGCTTGCCGAAATCCAACAGGTACTGACTGTTGTCGGTCAGCGTGATCACCACATGGCCGCTGTTGAACGGCGCCACGGTCCCGGTAACCCACGGCGTGCCGCCGGTCACGGTCGAAGCAATCAAGCGGCCACCGACTTCGGCAGTGCCGATCATCTGGGTGCCGGAGTAAACGGCAACTGCATAGGCACCGGCCTTGATCGCGTTGTAATTGCCGCCGCTGACGCCATTGCCGATCTTGACGTTGCGCGCCCACAGCGTGGTACCGCTGGGGTTGCCCATGCCATTGATTTCGATATCGCCTTCCGAGTACAGATGACCGTTGTCGGTGATGCCACCGCCGGTCATGTCGACCTTGCCTTTGACACAGCCGGAGATGCGCGCAGTGGAGCCGCCACCAATCGTGAGGTTGCCGGCAACAACGATGTTCTCGTAATCAACCGTGTTGGTGACATCAAGCTTGCCACCGCTGTATTCCAGATTGCCGTTGAACACCATCGGCGCCTTGGGCATGGATGCGCACACCGGCGGTATGCCCGGCGTGCCGTTGCCTGGCACCACGTCATAGATCACTTCCACCGTGGCGGTGGTCAACGCACTGCCGACGCCGGCCATGCCGACAACCTGGGCGCTGACCCGGTAGTGGTCGCTGCCCGCAGCCTCCACCGACGTGACTGTTGCAGCGCGCACGCCCAGCGCTTCCATACCACTGACCGGCTTGGCGTCGTTGCCTACCCAGCCCGGCCATACGCCGGTTTCCACCTGCAGCAGGTATAGACGCAGCGCCTCCACGCCACGCCAGGCCGCAGCTTGCGCGGCGGTGGCCGAATGGGTTGTGAGCTGCTGCGACTGGGTACCACGCAGCGAATAAATGGTTGCGGCAACAGTGACCGATACCGCAAGGCCAACCATCAGGACGATCAGCAGCGTGGCTACACCGCGCTGCCGCTTGAAAGCGGAAAAGCGATTCCTGTCCATGCGTACACGCTCCTTATGCATCAGCTGGTCACTGCAAGATTGGGCAGGCAGGCCAGGAACAGATGGCTGCTGCCATCACTGCGCTCCAACGCCAGTTGCTGCCCAACGGCGGCAGTAGGGGTGGTACTGAAATCCTGTTGCATGTAAGGCAGGCATTGGCGCTGGCCCTTGAGCGAAAACACATAGCCTGGCGCCAAGCTCATCGCACCCACTTCCTGCTCACCCGAGGCAAAGGCACTGCCGTCCTTCTGCATCGGAGTGAAGAACGCCGCACTACCCGCAAGCAGGCGTCGCTCATTGCTGTTCCATGTGGCTGCCGCGGCATCGCTGCAGGCCTTGGGGGTGAACCGATACAGGCCTTCACCGTCGACCAGATGCAGGCCCGAGCAGACATAACCGCTGGCGCTGAGTTCGGCCTTGTAACGCCAGACCAGCGCCTTGCCCGCTTCGCGCACATGCAATTTGCTGTCCAGGCTCTCAGCCGCAGGCACGCCGAAACCCGCGCTCTGCAGGTCCATCTGCGCCGACAACAACGCCGCCGACACCTGACCATCGCGCAATGCCGAACGCGAGGCGTTGCTGGAAACTTCGATCATGGTTTTGTACAGCGTCATCATCGCGGCAATGGTGATCAACGAGATCACCAGACCCACCATCATGCTGATCAGGCTCTGTCCGCGTTGCTGCTGGCGGCCTGGCCGCTGGGCGCTGTGTGTGTGCATGCTCATTGCCTCGTGGACACAAGCAGATCGGGGTCGTTCTCGCTGCCGCCCTTGCTGCCGATATCACCGGCCGCCACTTTCAGGTCCACCCGCTGCGGTGCGTCTACCGTGCGCGCCACGCCTGCCATGGCCAGCGTGGCCGTTGTCGCCTCGCAACTGACTGCGGCGTCTTTGGTAGTACCGTTGGGCAAGCTGATTTGCAGCGTGTTGCTGCCACACAGGCCTATGCCTTGGCCGTGCAGACTGTCACGCAGGCGCTCGACCATCAGGTTCTCCACCTTGGCATCGCGCTGGCTGTTCATCACGTTGGCCACAACATGGGCCAGGCCGGCACCGATGATGCTGGTGATCAGCACCCCGACCAGAGCCTCGAGCATGATGTCGCCGCGCTGGCGGCGTGCTGGATCAAAGCAGATCGACATAGAGCGGATCCTGGCTGTTCATGCCAATGGCTATGCGCGAATGGCTGGGCCCACTGCTGCAACTGGCCGCATCCGGCAGGCGTTGGCCGCGGTTGTCGAAGGCCACACAGGACAGCAGATCCGCCGAGGCTTGCAGTTGCTCGGCATCGGCGTAGTCGCTGCCCCCGGCCAGTCGGTATTCGCCACCACGCGGCAACTCGCCCTGCCACAGCACTTCGTTGCCATCGCCACGCAGTACCTGCAGGTTCCGCTCACTGCGCTGCAGGCGCGCCGAGGTGCCTGCACCGGTGACGTGTTCCGGGTTGCGCAGCGCCAACGAACGGGTCTGTGCAACCGCCTCCCACAGCAGATTGCGGGCCTGCATCTGCCGGTTGCTGTCGATCCACTCCCGTGCGAACGGCATGCCTGCCAGCGCCAGCACCGCCATTACCGCCAGGGTCACCATCAACTCGACCAGTGAAAAACCCATGGCGCGCCGGCTCATGGCCAGTCACTCACACCGGCACAGCTGCCCGAAACCGTGCGTCCATTGCCGGAATCGAGCTTCAAGGTGCAACCACGGGCCTTGCCCAACGCACTACCGGCAACCGCCTTCAGCTCGTAACCGCCGCTGCTGGCCGTGTAGCTGTAGGTGAACTGGCCGGCCTTGGTCCCCGCGCTCCAGCCTTTCTTGGCCGCTGCGTCGGTGGCCGGATAGCCCAGCGTGCGCTGACGGTGGTTCTCGACCGTACTGGACAACGCCATCAAATCGCTCTGCGCTGTACGGATCTTGGCGCGCAATGCGTAATCCGAATACAGCGGCAATGCGATCGTGGCCAGGATGGCGATGATCGCCACGACGATCATCAGCTCGATCAGCGTGAAGCCTCGATTGTTGCGTTGTTGCATACGCCCCCCTGTAGAGCCTTGCGAACAGGTGCATCCGTTGTGGAATGGCACTTCGTAAGAAATGGCCTTCATCTTTCGTCAGATGAAGAACAGGTGAAACTGTGATCGACGGCAATATACAATCGGTGACAACGATGTCAACACTTCCATCCGAAAACGCCTCAAGCGCTTCTGCCACAATGGCCGGATGGACGTAAGACTGGTCTTCTGCACCTGCCCCGACGGTCAAACCGCGCAGGCATTGGCTCACCACCTGGTAGAGCGGCGTTTGGCTGCCTGTGTGAACTTGTTGCCTGCGATGCGGTCTGTGTACCGCTGGCAGGGGCAGATTGAACAAGCTGAAGAGGTTCAGCTGATCATCAAAACCTGTGCTGATCGGTTGGATGCATTGAGCGCCGCGATCAGGCTGCACCACCCCTACGAATTGCCGGAGATCGTGGCGATCTCCCCCAGCGCCGGCTTGCCGGCGTATCTGGACTGGATCCGGGCGCAGACCCGGGAGGAAACCTGATTAATGATGCTGTTGCGACAATTTGCCGCTTTCTGCCTGCTTTCCCTGGCCGCCCTGCCGGCGCTGGCCATCAATGAAAAAGACCTGCTGCCGGTGGACCAGGCCTTTGCCCTGCGCGCCGAGGCCCCCAGCCGCGATCGCATCGAGCTACGCTGGGACATCGCCCCGGGTTACTACCTGTACCACCACCGCACCAGCGTCAAGGCCGGCCCCGGTTTCACTGCCGGTGCGCTGCAGATGCCGCAAGGCGAGAAGAAGCACGACGAATTCTTTGGCGATGTGGAGACCTACCACCGCCAGCTGCGCTCGATCCTGCCAGGCACCGCCGACGCAGGCGCCACCAGCGTCACCCTCGAAGTCCGCTACCAGGGCTGTGCCGATGCCGGCGTGTGTTACCCGCCACAGAAGCGCAGCATCGAAGTAAAGCTGCCCGCCGCAGGCGGTGCCGCACCGGTGGTTGCCGCCGTCGCACCGTCCGCTGCCCCCATCTTCAACCCACTGGCCGGCAACAGCGGCGGCCTCAACCTGCCCGGCGCCCCCGCCGTGCAAGGCCTGCCGCTGCCATCGGAAAAAGCCTTCGGCTTCGAGGCCATCGTCGACAACGGTAACCGCCTGCTGCTGCGCTTCTCGCCGGCACCGGGCTATTACCTGTACCGCGACCGCACCTCGCTGGCGCTGGAAGGCGCCGATGGCGTGCGCGCAGGGCGCCCGCAATGGCCGGCAGGCAAGCCTTACCGCGACGAACACTTCGGCAATGTGGTGGTGTATTTCGACCAGGTCGATGTGCCGTTGCCGCTACGCCGCGACAAGCCCGATGCTACCCCGGCCACCCTGGTTGTCACCTTCCAGGGCTGCCAGACCGACGGCATCTGCTATCCACCGATGACCCGCCGGGTGCGGTTGTCGCTGCCCGTCGGCAAGATTTCCTCGAAAGAAAAAGAAGAGCTGGCCGTCGCCCCGTTGGTGATCCAGCCGTTGCCGGCCGGCAAAAAGGGCGAAGTTCCGCCGATGCCGCTGATCGACCCGGCCAATCCGCCGGCACCGCAGCCGCTTGTTGTACGTCCGGCGGCCGAGGCCGCCAGCCTGGCCGAGGCCGCGCCGGACGCATCGGCCGACAACACCCGCCGCAGCCAACCACCAGCCGATACTGCCGGCAATGGCTCGCTGCTGTGGATCCTGCTGCTGGCGCTGGCCGGTGGCCTGATCCTCAATCTGATGCCCTGCGTCCTGCCGATTCTGTCGCTGAAGGTGCTGGGCGTTGCGCAGAGTGGCGAGAGCCGCCAGCGCGCCCGCAACCATGCGCTCTGGTATACGGCCGGCGTACTGGTGGCGTTTGCTGCGGTCGGCGGACTGGTGCTGGCGCTGCGCGCTGCCGGGCAAGCCGCCGGCTGGGGCTTCCAGCTGCAGCACCCGTGGTTCATCGCTGCCCTGGTGTACCTGATGTTTGCTGTTGGCCTGAGCCTGTCCGGGCTGTTCACCCTTGGCGGCAGCGCTGGCCAACTGGGCCAGAACCTGGCCAAGCGCAGCGGTCCCAGCGGGGACTTCTTTACTGGCGTACTCGCCTGTGTGGTCGCCAGCCCCTGCATCGCGCCGTTCATGGGCCCAGCACTGGCCTACGCCTTCACCGCACCGCCGGCCTTGGCGATGCTGGTATTCCTCGCATTGGGCCTGGGTCTGGCCCTGCCGTTCCTGTTGATTGGCTTTGTACCGGCACTGGCCAAGCGCCTACCCAAGCCAGGCGCTTGGATGGAAACCTTCAAGCACGTGATGGCGTTCCCGATGTACCTCACCGCCATCTGGCTGTTGTGGGTGCTGGGCAAGCAACGTGGCATCGATGCGATGGGCCTGATGCTGATCGGCATGACCCTGTTGGCCTTGGGCCTGTGGTGGTTTGAACGCAGCCGCTGGCATAGCCGCACGATCGGCATGGTGCTGGGCGCGGTGATTGCACTGTTGGCCCTGGTCCCGGTGTGGGGCGTGACCCGCCTGCCACCGCCGGGCGCGGCGGCCGCCAGCGAAGGCACCGTGTCCTACTCGCCGCAGATGCTGGACCGCCTGCGCGCCGACAACCGGGTGGTGTTCGTCAACATGACCGCCGACTGGTGTGTCACCTGCAAGGCCAATGAACGCAATGTGCTGAACCGCGACAAGTTCCGCGACACACTCAAGCGGGTAAATGCGGTGTACATGCACGGCGACTGGACCAATGTGGATCCGCAGATCAGCGCCTTCCTCGAACAGCACAAGGCGGTCGGCGTTCCGCTGTATGTGGTGTATGGGCCGGGCGCACCACCGCGCGTGCTGCCGACCGTACTGACCCAGGCCACCGCCGAAGAAGCGCTGCTGCGCGCGGCGCGCTGATGCGCCGCGTCGTTTGGTGGGTAGCAGGTATCGCAGCAGCAGCCGGGCTGTCTGCCGGTGCATGGTTGAGCCAGCCCATCACGGTAGTGGTGCCTTCGATGAGTACGCCATCAGTACCTCTGAAGTCGGCCATGCCGGTACAGGGAGTACGCGTCGGTGATGTGATGCCTTCGTTTACCCTGCCTGATCTGGATGGCATGCCGGTACAGTTCCCGGATCGCTTCAAGGGCAAGCCGCTGCTGATCAATGTATGGGCCAGCTGGTGCGCGCCGTGTATTGAAGAAATGCCGGAGTTGGCGCGGTTTGCCACGCGGCATGCGGACACTGGACCACAGGTGGTGGGGTTGGCATTGGATACCCCCGATGCCGTGCTGGATTTCCTCGGCAACGTGCCGGTGTATTACCCGATCGTGATCGAGACACCGGGGCCACAGGATGCCAGCGTCAAGCTGGGCAATTCGCAGGGGTTACTGCCTTACAGCGTACTGGTTGATGCGCAGGGGCGCGTGCTCGCGCAGAAGCTGGGGCCGTTCAAGGCGGGTGAGATCGATACCTGGGTTGCGGCGGCGACGCCTTCCACCGTGCAGTGATCTCGTAGTTGCTGGATTCCAATTTGCAGCCTGGGGAGTCGTAGCGGACCTGGGCACGGAATGCTTGCAAAGCGCCAAAAGCCCCCTCATCCGCCCCATAGGGGGGGATGAGGGGGGCGTTGCTCTGAAGCGTTGCTCTGAAGCGTTGCTCTGGCTTCTGGAAGGTGCTTTGCACCGCACCCTCTCCCCAACCCCTCTCCCGGAGGGAGAGGGGCTCGAGCTCAGATCACCAGAACACCGCGTACAGCGCAATCAGAATCGCGACAACGGCCACCGAGCCGGTGTTGAACACACCACCCGTGCGGTAATCCACATCACGGGTGTCGATGATGTCCTTCTCCGGCGCCGCCGGGGTCAACAGTGAAACACCTACCGCCAACGCCAAGGCCAGCAGGAACACCAGGCCAACACGGTCAATGAACGGCAACGCCGGCCACGCCAGTTTCAACACAATCGACAACACGAACGAACCAATTGCCGCCGACAAGGCACCGGCCTCGTTGGCGCGCTTCCAGAACAGGCCGAGCATGAAGATCACCACGATGCCCGGGGTGAAAAAGCCGGTGTATTCCTGGATGTACTGGAAGGCCTGGTCAAAGCTGCCCAACAGCGGCTTGGCAGTGAAGATACCCAGCACCACCGCCACCACCGCCGCAATGCGCCCCACCCGCACCAGCCTGGTCTGATCCGCTTCCGGATTGCGCTTGGCGTAGAAATCCAAGGTGAAAATCGTCGCCACCGAATTGATCTTGGACGCCAGCGAGGCCACGATCGCCGCCACCAACGCCGCAAACACCAGGCCGAGCACGCCGGTCGGCAGCATCCGCATCATCGTCGGATAGGCCTGGTCCGGCTTGTCCAGGTTCGGTGCCAGCATCACCGCGGCGATGCCCGGCAATACCACGATCACCGGCATCAGCAGCTTGAGGAAGGCGGCAAACAGCACGCCCTTCTGCGCCTCACCAATACTTTTGGCCGCCAGCGCACGCTGGATGATGTATTGGTTGAAGCCCCAGTAACTGATGTTCATGATCCACAGGCCGCCGAGCAGCACGCTCAGGCCGGGCAGGTCCTTGTAGAAGGGATTGTCCTTGCTGAGGATCATTTCGAAGTGACCCGGCTGCGCCTGCCACAGTTTGTTGAAGCCGGCGATGATGCCGGCGCCATCGCCGAGCTGGTTCAGGGTCAGCCCGGCAACGAACAGGCCACCCAGTACCAGCAGAGTGACCTGCACGATGTCGGTCAGTGCCACTGCCTTGAGCCCGCCGTACAGCTGGTACAGCAGCGCGAACACGCCGATCAGCACCACCGCGGTCATCTGGTCGATGCCGGTCACCTGGTTCACCGCCACCGCACCCAGCCACAGGATCGAGGTGACGTTGACGAACACGTAAAGGCCCAGCCAGAACACCGCCATCACCGTGCGGATGCGGGCGCCATAACGCTGCTCCAGGAACTGCGGCATGGTGTAGATGCCATTGCGCAGGAACACCGGCAGGAACCACTTGCCGACGATCAACAGGGTCAGTGCGGCCATCCACTCATACGAGGCCACCGCCAGACCGATCGCATAACCCGAACCGGACATGCCGATGATCTGCTCGGCGGAAATATTCGCTGCGATCAACGAGGCGCCGATCGCCCACCACGGCAATGACTTGCTGGCCAGGAAGTAGTCCTTGGCGTCCTTGCTGTGCCCGGCTTTCTCCCGCGACACCCATTGCGCAAGGACGAAGATACCGGCCAGGTAGACCAGTACGATCGCGATATCCAACGTACCCAAACCCATCTCATCACTCCCTGTTGTGCACCGACCGGGCTGTCATCCCTGCGCCCTTTCGCTACCGACCCATCACAGGCCAAATCATCAGGTGCGCCGGTACCCTCCCGTACCGGCGCTTTCGCTGTTTCAGCGTGTTGCGCAGTCTACGTTTACCTCAGCCTCACCGGCAGCGCCAAGAACGATGCGCGATACCGATATGTCTGCAGCCGCAGCACTTTCCAGCTCGGCGGCACGCTGCAGCTTGGACAGGTCCGCACCGCCAGCAGCAAAGCACTTGAGCGGCACGCCAACGCTGACCCACTTGCCTGCCGGGATCGCTGCCAGGGTGGATTGCAGATCCACCTTGGCCGCACAGCCGGCACCGCAGCCGACGCCAACCGTCAGCGGCGCGCTTACCGCCGCATCACGACGCAGGGTGAGCTGTAGCTGCACATCGCCATTGCTCTCGCGGGTGACATCGACCGGCGTGGCCGCGATCAGCGCGAACTTTGCCAATGCCGTGCCCGACCACTGCAGGCGACGGGCGTCTTCCTGCGCCTTGTGATCGACTGCGGTCATCTTCAGCGTGCCGTCGGCCAGCACGGTCGGCACGGTGGTGGCCGGCATGTCAGGCTGTGAGGCGCTGGACAACTGCAGCGCCATGCCCAGCGCCGGGCGGCCCTTGGCGAAGTACACGCCACTGCCGGCCTGCTCACCGCTCACGCCGGAGTCTTCCGGCAAGGCCGCCACGTCGCCCTTGTCGGCATAGCTCAGGCCATGGCCGAACTTGTACAGCGGGTTGTGACCGGGCTTGTTCACTGCCGAGTCGGTGGCGGTACGCGGCCAGGAGAAGCTGAGCTTGCCCTTGAAGTCGTGGTTGATGCTGCCATCGACCTTGCGCAGCAGCACATCGGCGACACCCGCGCCTTCCGAACCCGGCAACCAGGCAGCGACGAAGGCGTCGGCGGCATTGATCTCGCGGTTCATCCACAGCGGGCGGCCGCTGATGAACACCGCCACCACCGGAATGCCTTCGCTCTTTAGCCGCTTGAGCAGTTCCAGGTCGGCGTCGTTGCCCGGCTTGTACAGCAGGTTGGGGATGTCACCCTGGAACTCGGCATAGGGCTCCTCGCCGAACACCACCACGGCCACATCCGGCTTGTGCTTGTACTTGCCATCGACCGCCAGCTCGGCGCTGCCACCCGCCGCACTGACCTCACGCTGCAGGCCTTCCCAGATGGTGTCGGCGTTGGGGAAGTCGGCACGTGTCGTGCCGGTACCCTGCCAGTTCAAGGTCCAGCCACCGGCCTGCTTGCCGATGTTGTTGGCGCCATCACCGGCCACCAGCACCTTCTGGTCGGCACGCAGCGGCAGGATGCCGTTGTTGTTCTTCAGCAGCACCAGCGATTCGCGAACGGCCTGACGGGCGACCGCACGGTGCTCGGCTGCGCCCAGCAATTCGAACTTGCCACCCAACGCACGCGCCGAAGGCTTGGGTGCATCGAACAGGTTCATGCGGAACTTCACCCGCAGCACGCGACGCACGGCATCATCCAGGCGCTCGGTCGAAAGCTTGCCCGACTTCACCGCCGCAACGGTGGACTCGTACATGCCCTTCCAGCTGTCGGTGGCCATCGCCATGTCCAGGCCGGCGTCATAGGTGACCGGGCAATCGGTGGTGCTGCATCCGGGAATCTGGCCGTGGCCGTTCCAGTCGCCGACCACGAAGCCACCGTAGTTCATGCGGCCCTTCAGCACGTCGGTCAGCAGCGGCTTGTGGCCGTGCATCTTGACCCCGTGGAAGCTGTTGAACGAAGCCATCACCGACTGCGCACCGGCCTTGATGGCGGTGACGTAACCGGCGCTGTGGACATCCCGCAGCTCGGCTTCGCTGACCGCGGTATCGCCCTGGTCCTTGCCATCGGTGGTGCCGCCGTCGCCGACGAAGTGCTTGACCGACACCATCACGTGCTTGTCGTCGAGGAAGTCCGGCGCGCCGACCTTGCCCTGCAGGCCTTCAACCATCGCCGCGGCAAACTCGGCCACCAGCTGCGGGTTCTCCGAATAGCCTTCATAGGCACGGCCCCAGCGCACGTCCTGCGGCACCGCCACGGTCGGCGCGAACGCCCACTCCATGCCGGTGGCGCGGGTTTCGGCGGCGGTGATCTCACCGATGCGGCGTTGCAGCTCCGCATTGCGGGTTGCACCCAGGCCAACGTTGTGCGGGAACAACGTGGCGCCCACCACATTGCTCTGGCCGTGCATCGCATCGATGCCGAACAGCAGCGGGATGGCCTTGCCACCGCCGCTGGTATCCATCGAGGCGGCCCAGAAATCATCGGCCACCTTCAACCAGTCCTTTGCCGGTGCGTTGTACTTGCCACCCGGGTCGGAGCTGCCACCGGCCAGGATCGAGCCCAGCCGGTACTTGCGCACATCGTCCGGGGTGATGCTGGCCAGGTCGCCCTGCACCAGCTGGCCGACCTTCTCCTCCAGCGTCATCGTCGCTAGCAGATCGTTGACGCGCTTTTCCAGCGCCGGATCTTCCGCCAGCGGCCATTCCACCACCGGCCACTGTTCCGGATGGATCGTGCCGTCATACGCGGCATCGGCCGTGGCCGCCTGCGGTGCAGACTTGTCGCCGCTGTTGCAGCCGGCAAGCACCGCGATACCCACTGCCAGCGCGCCAACCAGGGCAGCGCGGCGTGTCGAAAACGTCATCATCCTCAACCCTCCATCTGCTCGAGCGAACGACCCTTGGTCTCACGCACGAACTTGATAACAAAGAACACCGAGATCACCGCCGACACCAGGTAGATGCTGTACGTCGATGCCAGACCAATGCCGGCCAACAGCATCGGGAAGGTCACGGTGACAATGAAGTTGGCCGTCCACTGCGCCGCACCGGCAACTGCCAGCGCCGACCCGCGGATCTGGTTGGGGAACATCTCGCCAAGCATCACCCACATCACCGGGCCCCAGGACACGTTGAAAAACACCACGTAGGCATTGGCTGCAACCAGCGCCAGCGTGCCCATGTGACCGGGCAGCTGCAGGTGGCCTTCCACCATCGAACCGCTGGCGAAGGCGTAGACCACCAGCGCCAGCGATACCGCCATGCCGCTGGAGCCGATCCACAGCAGCGGCTTGCGGCCGATCTTGTCGATCAACAACACGGTGACGATGCAGGCACCGATGCTGAGCGCGCCGGACAACACATTGATCAGCAGCGCATCGCTCTCGGAGAAGCCAACCGCCTGCCACAGCACCGCGCCGTAATAGAACACCACGTTGATGCCTACCAGCTGCTGGAACACCGCAAGGCCAATGCCCACCCAGACGATCGGGCGGATCTTGCGGGTGGCTTTGTCGACCAGGTCCGACAACTGCGGGCGGTGGTGGTCCTGCGACAACGACGCATCGATCTCGCCCAGCGTGGCCTGCGCCTGCTCGGCACCGAACAGGCGGGTCAGCACGGCCAGTGCTTCGTCCTTGCGGCGCTTGACCACCAGGAAGCGCGGGCTTTCCGGGATGAACAACAACAGCAGCAGGAACAGCAGCGACGGGATCGCCTGCATCCAGAACATCCAGCGCCATGCCGCCTGGCCGGCCCACAGCGGCTCGGTCGAGGCGCCAGCGGCCTTGGCCAGCAGGTAGTTGCTGAGGAAGGCGATGAACAGGCCGGAGATGATTGCGATCTGCTGCACCGTGGCCAGCCGACCGCGGTAACGCGCCGGTGCAACCTCGGCGATATAAGCCGGCGACATCACGCTGGCCGCACCCACCGCGAAACCACCGACCACGCGCGCGGCAATGAACACCAGCGAGCTGTGCGCCGCGCCGGCACCAAGTGCCGACAGCAGGAACAGCACCGCCGAGATGATCAACACCGAACGCCGGCCCAGCCGATCGGCCAGGCGGCCGGCGAAGAATGCGCCGATCGCACAGCCCAGCAGCATCGAGGCCACTTCAAAGCCCAGCTGTGCCTCGGTGGAACCAAAGGCCTGCTTCAGGCCATCGACGGTACCGTTGATCACGCCACTGTCGAAGCCGAACAGGAACCCGCCTATCGTCGCCACCACGCTGATCAATACGATCAGCGCGGTGTTTTCCTTGTTTGCTGCTGACTGCCCCATCCCCTCACCCTCTCTGTCTGGTTATGTCGTCGGCCTGATGCTCAGCGCAGCAGGTATTGGTTGAGCAGGTTTTCGTAGCGCTCCTGCTTGCCGCTGGCCTGCACCGGCTCGCCGTTGCCGGCCGCGATCCTGGCCAGCTCGGCCAGGCCCAGCTTGCCGCTGGCGAAGTCCTTGCCGGCACCGGCATCGAAGCTGGCGTAACGCTGTGCGCGCCACTGTTCCCACGGCGAGTCGTTGAGCAGGCCGTGGGCCACTTCCAGACCGCGCGCGAACGCATCCATGCCGCCGATGTGGGCAATGAACAGGTCTTCCATGTCGGTGGATTCGCGACGCGGCTTGGCGTCGAAGTTCAGGCCACCGACCAGGCCGCCCTGGCGCAGCACCACCAGCATCGCGCCGACGGTGTCGTAAAGGTCGGTCGGGAACTGGTCGGTGTCCCAGCCGTTCTGCGCGTTGCCACGGTTGGCATCGATGCTGCCGAGCAGGCCGTGATCGGAGGCGACCTGCAGGTCGTGCTCGAAGGTGTGGCCGGACAGCGTGGCGTGGTTTGCCTCGATGTTGAGCATGAAGTCGTCCTGCAGGCCATTGGCCTTGAGGAAGCCGGCGACGGTTGCCGAGTCGAAATCGTACTGGTGCTTCATCGGCTCCATTGGCTTGGGTTCGATGAAGAATTTGCCGGTGAAGCCGATGCTGCGACCGTAGTCGCGCGCGGCGCTGAGGAAGCGTGCGAAGTGTTCGAGCTCGCGCTTCATGTTGGTGTTGTGCAGGCTGGCATAGCCTTCGCGACCACCCCAGAACACGAAGTGCTCGCCGCCCAGTTCAACCGTGGCTTCCAGCGCGGCCTTGACCTGCACCGCGGCGCGGCTGACCACATTGAAATCCGGGTTGGTCGCCGCGCCGTTCATGTAACGCGGGTGCGAGAACAGGTTGGCGGTGCCCCACAGCAGCTTGGTGCCGGTGGCCTGCTGGCGTTGCTTGGCCAGCGCCACCACGTGCTTGAGATTCTTTTCGTAGGTGCCGATGTCATCGGCGTCCGGCGCCATGTCGACGTCGTGGAAGCAGTAGTACGGCACACCGAGCTTGGTGAAGAACTCGAACGCCGCATCGACCTTGGCCTCGGCGGTGGCCATGGCATCGCCCCTCTCCCACGGGAAGCGGCGCGTGCCCGGGCCGAACGGATCGGCGCCGGCGTTGCAGAAGGTGTGCCAGTAACAGGCGGCGAAGCGCAGGTGCTCGCGCATGCTCTTGCCACCGATCAGTTTGTCGGCGTCATAGACCTTGAACGCCAAGGGGTTGTCGGAGTCACGACCCTCGAACGGGATCTGGCCGATGCCGGGGAAATACTCGGTGGCGCCGATGAAGGGCTGCTTGCTCATGGTGCGAATTCCTGTGTCGACAAACTACGGGGAAAGAATCAACCGCGGTACAGCGGCATGACGGCGTGCAGGTGCTGCAGGTAGCGCTGGTAGGCCAGCGCATAGGCCGCGCTGCGCGCGCCGTCGGGCGTGGCAGTGGCTGCGGCATCGGGGGTTACATGGGTGACCGCGAGTGTGGCCAGGGATGCGTCGTTGCCGGCGCTGCGCTGCAATGCCCACAGCGCCTGCAGGGCGGCACCGAATGCAGCGCCTTCGGACTGCTGCGGCACTTCCACCGGCAGGTCGAACACATCGGCGACCATCTGCCGCCAGGCAGCGCTATTGCTGCCGCCACCGGTCAGCACGATGCGATCGAAGCGCATGCCGGCACCGACGAAGGCGTCAAAGCCGTACTTCAGTGCATAAGTCGCCCCCTCCATCGCCGCGCGGTAGAAGTGCGAGGGGTTCATGGTGGTGGCGTCCAGACCCGCCAGCACGCCCTTGCCCAGCGGCAGGTCGGGGGTGCGCTCGCCATTGAGGAAGGGCAGCATCACCAGCCCATCTGCGCCCGGCGTGGTCGCATTGATATGCGCATCGCCGTCGCGGCTGCTGAAGCCGAACATGCGCGCCACCTGCTCGGTGACCACGGTGCAGTTCATCGTGCAGATCAGCGGCAACCAACCGCCGCTGGACGAGCAGAACGCCGCCCATGCGCCATCGGCATCCACCACCGGCACATCGGAACTGGCAAACAAGGTGCCCGACGTGCCCAGGCTCATTGCCAGCTTGCCCGGCGCAACGCAGCCGGTGCCGATCGCGGCCATCATGTTGTCACCGCCGCCTGCGCCAACCTTTGCGGTGGTCGGCAGGCCCAGGCGTGCTGCAGCTTCGGGCGCGATATCGAACAGGGCATCGGCGTCCACCAGCGGCGGCAGACAGGCAGCGAGATCGCGGTTGGCATCGGTCGCCTTCAGCAGTTCCGGCGACCATTGGCGCGTGCGCACATCCAGCCAGCCGGTGCCCGAGGCATCGCCGTGCTCGCAGTAGTACTGACCGGTCAGCACGAAGTTCAGGTAGTCGTGCGGCAGCAGGATATGCGCCAGCTTTGCGTAGGCCTCCGGCCGGTGTTTGGCCGTCCACGGCAGCTTGGAGGCGGTGTAGCCGGCAAGGATGGGATTGCCGGCCAGTTCGATGCAGCGTTGCGCGCCGCCGGCCGCGTCCATGATCTGTGCGCATTCGGCGCTGCTGCTGGTGTCGCACCACAGCTTGGCCGGCGCCAGCACCTTGCCGTCCGCATCCAACGCGACGAAGCCATGCTGCTGGCCCGACACCGCCAGCGCCTGCACCTGCTGGCGCAGCTGCGGGTCTATGCGGGCGAAGCAATCCTCCATCGCCGCGACCCACGCTGCCGGATCCTGCTCGCGGCTGCCGTCATCGGCACTGTGCAGCTGCAGTGGTGCGCTGGCCGTGGCCAGCAACTGCCGTTGCGCGGCGTCGTAGATCACGACTTTCAGGCTCTGCGTGCCCGCGTCGATACCGGCGACGATGCTCATGCCGCGCACCAACGGGAAGCAAGGTGACTCATGCAAGACTCCATTGACCATCGTGCAGCTGCGCGGTGATGCGCTGGCCGGCACGCAGGTCCAGTTTCAGTTCGTGGGTTTGGTAAACGAGGTTGAAGGCGCCGCCGCGTTCGGCCAGCAGGCTGACCTGCTGCAGGCGGCCTGCGCTCCACTGCAGGTCGAGCACGCCGGCATTGCGCACACGCACGCCGTGCACGCTTCCCTGCGCCAGTTCGGCCGGCAGCGCAGGCAGCAGGAACAGCGCCCCGCCCCAGCTCTGCACCAGCATCTCGACGATGCCGGCGGCGCCACCGAAATTGCCGTCGATCTGGAACGGCGGATGTGCGTCAAACAGGTTTGGATAGCTGCGCTGCGGTGCCAGCAGCAGGCGCAGGATCTGCAGGCAACGCTGGCCTTCGCCCAGCCGCGCCCACAGGTTCAGGCGCCAGGCGATGCCCCAGCCGGTCGCTTCGTCACCGCGCAGTTCCAGGGTGCGGCGTGCGGCGGCGCTGAGCTCGGGGGTGTCGCGGCGGTTGATCTGGCTGGACGGGTGCAGGCCGTACAGATGCGAGACGTGACGATGCTGCAGTTCCGGCGCCTGCATGTCCCAATCCTGCTGCCATTCCATCAACTGGCCGGCGCGGCCGACCCGGTTCGGCGGCAGCTGCGCACGCAGCGTGTCCAGTTGTGCGGCGAAGGCGTGATCGGTATCGAGCAGGCGAGCGGCTTCGATGCATTGGCCGAACAGGTCGCGCAGCAGCTGCGCATCCATGGTCGGCCCGGCGCAGATCGCCGCGCCGTGCGGATGCTGGTTCTCCGGCGAGATCGACGGCACCGTGACCTGGTGGCCGGTGTTGGGATCGCGCTGCAGGCTGTTGACGAAGAACAGCGCCGCGCCCTTGAACAGCGGCCAGACCTGGCGCAGGTAAGCCGGGTCGCGGCCATAGTCCCAGCGGTCCCACAGCTGCTGCAGCAACCACGCGCCGCCAGTCGGCCACAGTGCCCACTGCGCGCCATCGGGCGGCGTGCTGACCCGCCACAGGTCGGTGTTGTTGTGTACCACCCAGCCATCAACGCCATACATCTGCTGCGCGGTGAGCGCGCCGCTGCGGGCCAGCTCCTCGATCATCCGCTGCAAGGGCTCCACGCATTCGGGCAAGGCCGCCGCTTCGGCCGGCCAATAGTTCATCTGCGTGTTGATGTTGAGCGTGTACTTGCTCTCCCACGGCGGGTCCATCAGATCGTTCCAGATGCCCTGCAGGTTGGCCGGCTGGGTGCCGGGACGCGAGCTGCAGATCAACAGGTAACGGGCATAGGCGTGGTACAGCGCGACCAGTGCCGGATCATCACCGCTGGCAAAGGCCGCGATGCGTTCGTCGGTAGGCTTGGCGGCGGCAACAGTGCGGCCCAGGTCCAGGCGCATGCGCCGGTACAGGCGCTGGTGTTCGGCCAGGTGATCGGCGCGCAGCTGCGCGGCGCTTCTGCCTGCGGCCTTGGACAACTGTGCGGCGGTGATCGCTTCCGGATCGCCGCCGACGTCATCGAAGGCGCGGTAGCTGGTGGCGGCGACCAGGCGCAGTTCCAGCTCACGCACGCCGTCGAAGGCAATGTGATCGGTGTTGATGCGCAGCTTGCCGCCAACGTGGCGTACCTGCACACGGAACGCAAAACGCAGCTTGCCGGGCAGACCGTCGCGCGACACGTTGTGGCCGCTGACCAGCCAACCATCGTCGGTGGCGGTCGTGCTGGTTGCGTGCTCGTTGGCGGTGCGGATGAAGCCGCCCATCGGCTCACCGTCTTCCACGGTGTAGCGCAACACCAGGCATTGATCGACCGGCGAGATGAACACCTCGCGGCGATGCAGGCCGGCACCGGCGCGGAAGCTGGTGCGGGCAATGGCCGCATCCAGGTCCAGCTCGCGGCGGTAATCGCTGATGCCTTCCAGGCGATGGAACTCCAGCCACAGGTTGCCCAGCGGCTGGTACGGCATCTGTTTGACCGGCCGCGAGATCAGCGTCTCGTTGGCCAGTGCTTCGGCGGCGGCATAGTCACCGGCGAAGACCAGCTCACGCACGCGCTGCACGCTGCCGCGCGCACGCGGGTTGACCGCGCTGTACGGACCACCGGCGTAGAGCGTGTCTTCATTGAGTTGCAGGCGCTCGTTGGCGACGCCACCGAACACCATCGCGCCAAGCCGGCCATTGCCCAGCGGCAAGGCCTCCACCCAGCTGCGCGCCGGCTGCCGGTACCACAGCAGGTCGGCGGCCGACGCCGCGGCTTCCGCCGTCGCGGCCTGCAGCATGCCGGCCAGCGGCAGGTTGCCGATGGCCAACGCGGCCGCCGCGCCCTTGAACAGCGCACGACGGCCGGGCTGTGCCAGCCCGGCGCTTTCAGTGGTCATCCCGACGACCGGGACAGGACCGTTTGCAGCGTTCATTCCGGCCCTCCCAGACTCAAATGTCCACCGGTTTCCATAATGCCGAACTCGGCTGCCGCTGTCAGCGGGCCGCCGGACGGGTGATGGCCTGCGCCTTGCCGTCGTAACGCACCACCACGTCGGCCTTGGGCTCCAGCGTGCCGATGCCGTCACGCGGGCCATCGACCCAGCGCACGCGCAGCTCGCGCTTGTCCTGCATGCCCGGGTAACTGCCCTCGCGCGCACCGATGCTCAGCACGCCCTTGGCCTGGTCCCACTGCAGCGCGATGCGGCTGGACTGGCCACGCTCGTAGCCATAGTTGCGGCCGTTGTCCTCGTACAGCGAGAAGCTGCCGTCGGCGCCGGTATAGACCTCGATGGTGACCGGTGCGTTGGGCTGCTCGTCGACGTACTGCTGGACCACGGTGCGCGGGACGATGGAGCCGGCACGCACGAACAACGGGCTGCGCTCCAGCGGTGCTGCAGCGGTGATGGTCTGGCCGCCTGCATGACGTTCGCCGGTGTTGAAGTCGATCCAGCTGGTACCGGCCGGCAGGTAGACCTGGCGGCTGGTGGCCTTGAACTCGGTCACCGGCGCGACCAGGAAGGCCGGGCCGAACAGGTACTGGTCGGCGATGTCACGCACCTTGGGGTCGGCCGGGAAGTCCATCGCCATCGCACGTAGGATGGTGCCGTCCTTCTGCCAGGTATCGCCGGCCAGGGTGTAGATATAGGGCAGCAGCGTGTAACGCAGCTTCAGGTAGTGCACGAAGCTGTTGTAGTGCGGCGTGCCCTCCGGGGCGATTTCCCATATCTCGCGGTACGGGAACTGGCCGTGCAGGCGGAATACCGGCACGAAGGCGCCGTACTGGAACCAGCGCAGGCTCATCTCGCGCCACTCCGGCAGGTGCGCCGGGTCCTTGTCGATGAAGCGCTGCTCCGGTGCGAAGCCACCGATGTCGAAGCTGACGTTCGGCGCACCGGCCATCGAGGCATTGACCAGGCCGGAGATCTGCTCACGCATGTCGTCCCAGCGCGGCACGATGTCACCGCTCCAGAATGCCGCACCGGCGCGCTGCTGGCCGGCGAAGTAGGCACGCGAGAGGATGAACACACGCTTGTCCGGATCGACCTCGCGCGAGCCTTCGTACACGCCTTCGGAATGCACCAGCGGGTACGAGTTGAAGTACTCCACCGAGGAACCGATCGCGGTCGGCGTGGTGCGCGCCTTGCGCTCGCCGATGTCGATATTGCTGTGCAGGTCCGGCTCGGAGGCGTCCAGCCACCAGGCGTCGATGCCACGGCTGTTGAGCTTCTCGTTGACCTGCCGCCAGAAGATGTCGCGGCCCTTCTGCGAGTACGGGTCGTAGAAGGAATTCAGGTAGCCCTTGCCGATCCAGTCCAGCTCGCCGACTTCGACGTTGCGGTGGTACATGGCACCGGCGGCGTCGAGTTCCTTGTAGTTGGCGGTGGTCGGGTAGAACTTCGGCCACACCGAAATCATGATCTGCGCGTTCTGGTCGTGCACGTGCTTGATCATGCCGGTCGGGTCCGGGAAGTTCTTGCTGTCGAAGTCGTGCGAACCCCAGGCGTCCTCCGGCCAGTACGACCAGTCGAGCACGATGGCGTCGATCGGCAGCTTGCGGCGGCGGTACTCATCCAGCGCACCAGTCAGCTCGTCCTGGGTCTTGTAGCGCTCGCGGCTCTGCCAGAAGCCATACGACCACTTCGGCAGCAGCACGGCCTTGCCGGTCAGTTCGCGGTAGCCGGCGATCAGTTCGTCGGCATTGCTGCCGGCAACCACGTAGTAGTCGATCATCTGCCCGGCTTCGGACCAGATCGAAAGCTCATTGGCCTCGGCGGCGGGCAGCGGGTCGCGATGCAGCAGCGCGATATAGGCCGGATCGATCGCGTCCCATTCCACCTTCACCTGGTGCTTCTGGCCCGCCTGCAGGTCCAGCGCGAACTCGTGGTGCCACGGGTTCCAGTTCTGCCGCCAGCGATCGATCACCAGCTTGCCGTCGATGTAAACCTTGGCGTACTCGCTGTTGTACATCGAGAACGTGTGGCGCCCGCCCTGCCTGGCTTCGATGGCGCCTTCCCACACCACCTGGGTACGGCCGCCCTGGGCCTTGTTCCAACCGTCCGCGGGCAGCGCCTTCAGGTCCTTGATGTACTGGTAGTTGATCTCGTTCTCGCGGCGTACCACGCGCTGCTTGCCGTCGAACGAATAGGTCGCGGTGAATGCACCCGGCTTGCCCTGCGCGTCATAGACCACCAGGTCTTCCTGCAACGGACGCAGGCCCTTGGGATCGCCGTAGCGGGTGATCGAGTTGTTGTCCCAGAGGATGCCGTAGTTGCGGCTGGAGATCAGGTAGGGAATGGCGTTGTCGATATTGTGCTGGAGCAGTTCGACATCGCGACCCTTGAGGTTCATCCAGCCCTGCTGGTGCAGGCCGGTGCCGTACAGCGCTTCGCCTTCGACCGAATCGAAGCGCTGGCGCAGGCTGTACATCGGCTTGCCTTCCACCTGCTCGGCGCTGAAATCACGCGTTGCAGCCGACTCAGCAAGCAGCGGCTTGCCGGCAGCGTCGAAGAAGCTGACGCGGCCATCGGCCAGGGCTACCTGCGCGGAGATACCTGCGGCCTTCAGGGTCACTGCGCTGGCGTCCTGGCTGAGCACGAATGCCGGCACCGGCGCGCTGTTGGCCACGCGCATCAGGCTGGGGCTGCGCTGGAAATCACCATCCACGTCCGCGCTGACACGCACGATGCGGTCGTCCACCAACTGCAGGCGCACATCGGCGGCCTTGGCATCGGCCGGGCGCACGATCACGCCATCGGCCTGGCGCTCCACGGTCTGTGCCGATGCGGCCAGCGGCGCCATCGCGGCGGCCACGGCCAGTGCCAGCAGGCTGGTGCGCAGCCGCGCGTGCTTGTTCTGCAACATCATTGGATCTCCCTCCGTTGGGGCGCCTGGCTGGCGCCTTGCTGTATGCGACTGCTCAGTACGTGGCCAGCTTCACCCGCAGCAACTGCGGTGCGCTGGAGAAATTGAGGCCGTAATCGGTCTGGTCACCGTTCCAGCGGCGGCGGAACGTCCACTCGCCGTCGACATAGGTGCCTTCATCCACCGAGTGGTAGATCTGCCGTTCGGCCACCGCCGGATCGGCCGCCACCAGGCTGATGCGCGCGTGCGCACCGGTGACCAGGAATTCATCCGCAGCCAACTGCACCACCAGCGCCCGGCCAATCGGCTCGGGGTTGCCCGGCGGCTCGCCCTGGAACCAGAACTGCGGCACGCCATAGGTGATTACCGCGTTCCACTTGTCGTCGATCTTCAGGGTCTGCACGGCCTGCCCTGGCTGCTCGGCGGTGGCGCGCACCTTGCCCTCGAAGCTGGCCTTGGCGATCACCCCGGCAGCCGGCGCCACCAGGCGATAGTTGAGCGCGAACGGCTCCAGCGTCTCCGGATTCATGGCCCGTGCGCCGAGTGGATAGTTGGAGTACCTGGAGTAGTCGATGCCGAACGGCGACCAGCCGATGGCCTGGTGACCCAACGCGGAGAAGAAATAACGCGCGTACTCCTCGCGGTTGCCGGTCTCGGCGACGAACAGCGGATTGTCGGCGCGCGAATAGCGCTCCAGCACCGTGGTGTACATCGTGTACTCGGGCATGTAGATGTCCGGTGCCAGCAGGTCGATGTTCGGCCCTGCTGCCTTGTACACGTCCAGCACGTTGTCGGTGGGGCCACCGCTGGCGTACTGGCCGGGCTGGCCCGGGTTGAACGGGCCGCGCAATGCTGCATTGACCAGCATCGGCAGGTTGTATTCCGCCTTGCCGGCGGCAGCGACCTGGTCGATGTAATGGGCGATATGCCAGGCATGGAAGAACTCGTCGGCATCGGCACCAAACACGTCACGCCACGTCCCCGGCTGCTTGCCCAGCTTCTTCAGCAAGGCCTCGGGCACGGCCGCATCGAAATCCTTCTGCGCAAGCGGCGAGAAGTCACGCACGCTGCCATAGGTGCCCGGCTCGTTCTGCGGCTGCACCATGATCACGGTGTGCTGCGGGTCCTTGGCCTTCAGGTGACGCATCAGCTGCACGAAGGCCTTGCGGTCTGCCTCAAGGGTTGCCGGTGCATGCGGCGACAACGAGTTGAGGGTGCGGCCATCGGCGGTGATCACGCGTGGGAAGCGCTGGTTGTCCAGCTTCACCCACTCCGGCGCGTAGTTCGGGCCGTTGTTCTTCCAGGTGGCGAACCACAGCAGGATCAACCGCACTTTCTTTTCGCGGGCCTGCTCCAGCAGGGTATCGACGAAGGCGAAATCGAACTCGCCCTCCTTGGCTTCCACCTGCTCCCAGCCTACCGGCACCATCACCGTGTTCGGCTTGACGATGTCGATGGCCGGCCATACGTCGTCCAGCGCCTGCGGGTAGTTGCTGGAGTTGTTGACCTGCGCGCCAAGGATCAGGAACGGCTTGCCATCGACGAACAAGGCATGGCGACCATTCTCGGTGACCACGCGCGGCAGTTCCGCTGCTGCGGCCGAGGTCGCGGCTGCAGCCTTGGCTTCGCCACCTTGCGCTGCGGGTGCGTCCGGGCTGGCGCCGCCACAAGCAGCCAACAGCAATGCCATCGCGGTTGCGAGCAAGCCACCGGTGACCGGCGCGGAACGTTGGGAAGTCAGCTTCATGGTCGTTTCCTTTTGCTTCATGCAGGTAGTCCGCACGGTCATGGCCCGGTGCGGAAAGGCGACGCCGGCAAGCCGGTGGCACCTGTCAGGTTGGCGCCCTGCGCGGTATCGCTCCAGCCGTAGCGTGCGGCCACCGGCGCCTTCACTGCGCTGCTCTGCAGGATCACCCGGTTGCCATCGATGCGTGCCTGCGCGCGATGGAAATGCCCATCACTGCCAGCAACCTCAAAGCCCTTCAGTTCACCGCCACCGCCTACCTGCAACGGCGCAGCGCCCGCGTCGAAACGCAGCACCACGCTGCTGCCCTGCACGTCATGGCCGACGTAGCCCGGGCCGGACGCAACCACCGTGCTGTCGCCATAAACCAGCTTCCCTGCGGCCAGCGCCAGACGGTCGCCAACGGTGCGCTTGTTGCGCGGGTGGATGTCGTGCACATCACCAACGTCGGTGATCACCACCTGGGCGGTGGCTGGCAATGCCAGTGCCGTGCCCTGCGATTCGCGCAGCAGCGCCCACGGGCTCTCGATCGCTACATCGTCGGCATTACGCTTGTCCGCACCGGACGAGAACGGTGCCAGTTGCACCCACAGGAACGGCAGCGCAGGTGCCTTCCACTGTGCGCGCCATTGCGTGATCAATGCCGGGAACTGCTGTCGGTACTTCTGCGCCTGCGGCAAGGTGTTGGCGTTGGATTCGCCTTGGTACCAGAGCACACCACGCACGCCGTAGTCCTGCAGCGGATGGATCATCGCGTTGTAGAGCAGGGTTGGATGCTGGTTCTTGTCATCGACCAGCGCGACCTGTGCGCTCTCGACGCGGAAGCTCCAGCCATCCAGCGCACGTGCGGCCGCGCCCTGCGGCTGCACGAATACTTCGCTGGCTTCGCCGTGGATGCCACCCCCGCCGCCGAAGTCCTGCACACGCACTGCAACATGGTTGAGCCCGGCATGCAATGCGGACGCAGGCACGCTGTAGCGACGCGCCAGGTTGTACTGCAGCTTGGTTTCGCCGACCTGCTGGCCGTTGACCCAGGTGGTATCACTGTCATCGATGCGGCCCACGCCCAGGGTCACGCCCCTGGCGGCCTCATCGGAACTGAGGCGGAAGCTGGCGCGGTACCAGGCAACGCCGTCCATGCCATTCCAGCCCTGGCTTTCCCACAGGCCGGGCACGGTGATGGTGGTCCACTGCGTCGCATCGACATCGGCCTCATGCCAGTGGCTGGCATCGGCCGGCAGCTGCGGCCAGCGCGCAAGGTTGGCGTGGGTTACCTGCAGCGCCTTGGTGTCGGCCTCGCGCAGTGCAGCCGCCTGCGCGGCCAGCGCGGCGCTGTCCAGGCCCTGCGTTGCTGCATCACTCCAGGCTTCGATGGTGCTGCCGCCCCAGGTACTGTCGATGATGCCGACCGCAACACCAGTGCGCGCACGCAGCTGTTGCGCGAAGTAATACGCTACTGCCGAAAAGTCGCCGGCGGTCCGCGGCGTTGCCTGCCGCCAGTCGCCACCAGTGAGCTGCCACTGCGGTGCACCGGCCCACGACTTGGGAATCTTGAAATGGCGGATCAGCGGATCATTGGCAGCTGCTATCGCTGCATCGGCGCCATCGGTCTGGGCCAGTGGCCATTCCATGTTGGACTGGCCCGAGGCCAGCCACACTTCACCGACGTAGACGTCACGCAACTGCTTTGGCGCAGCCTTGTCGTCGATGCTCAGCACATACGGGCCGCCAGCCGGTAGCGCGGCCAACTGCGCACGCCAGTTGCCGTCGGCAGCGGCCTTCACCGTCACCTGCCTGCCCGCGAAATCGATGCGTACCTGTGCACCCGGTGCAGCCTTGCCCCATACAGGCACGGGCTGGTCACGCTGCAGCACCATGCCGTCGGCGAATACGCGCGGCAGCTCAACTGCCTGTGCACTGCTGGCAAGCGCTGCCAGGCCCATCATTGCGAACAACGGTTTCAATTCGATTCTCCGTACCAGATGCCACGGCCTTCGGTGCCGAAATAGACGCGGCCGGGAATACGCGTATCACCGGTGACGTGACGGATCACGCCGCCAAAGCGTTGCGCGTCGTTGTCGATGCGGGTCCAGCGACGGCCACCGTTGTCGGAGCGATACAGCCCACGCTTGCCGGCCATCTCGCCGAATACGAACAGCACCGGCGCGTCACCGTCCTTGAGCGGCTTGCCCAGCCCGACCGAGAACACGTTGTCCAGACCTTCCACACGGCGCAGCTTGCCCGGCGACCAGTGCAACAGCCCACGCCAGCCGGCGGCGACCCAGGCCTCGCCGGCCTGCCACGGATTCGGGCGGATCTCGGCACGGAACCAATCACCCACCGCGCCGACGCCGGCCTCGGCTTGACGGAATTCCACGCCGCCGTCGCCACTGACATATAGCGCGCCACTGACCGGATCGAAGCCGTAGTACACGCCGGCCTCCAGCTTGTCCGCTTCCACCACCGCATTCTTCGGCAGGCCCTTCACCGCCTGCCAGCGGCCGCCGAAGTCGGCGCTGAGCCAATGGCCGCCATTGCGGGTCTGCCAGATCACCCGCTTGCCATCGGCGGCCAGGGTGATGCGGCCAGCACCCTCACCATCCGGCGGCTCATGCGCGAACGCCGTCCAGCTGTGTCCGCCATCCTTCGACCACGCCGCGCGCACTGCGCCTTCAGGGCGATCATGGAAATAGCCGGTACGCACCATCAGCTGCGGTGCCAGCCCGGCGTAGGCAAGGCTTTCAGTATTGGAGAAACGCACGCCGGCAAACCGCTGCTGTGGTGTGTCCAGATCGTCGTGCACGAAGCCGTCGATGTCACCCAGACCACTGACCAGGTGGGCGCCCTGCGGTGGGCTGACCAACGCCAGTGGAACGGTCTCCTCGAAACCTGCCAGCGGGAAACGCCAGGTGAGGCGCTTGCCTTCGTCGAAGCTGCGCAGGTCGCGCGTATCCCAGATGCCGTAACCGGTAACGAACTGCAGGTGGCCGGCATCGTGCGGGTCAATGGCCAGCACGCCGATCCAATGCGGTCGTGCCTCCGCCGTCCACGGTGCATATGAATGATCGAAGTCGGCGCGTGTGGACAAGGCAGTCCAGCTGCGGCCGCCATCTACGCTGCGGAAGATGTCATCGTGCGGCGCAAAGCGGTTGAAGGTGCTGGCGACAATGCGCTGTGGGTCCTGCGGGTCCACCGCCACCGCGCCCCAGCCAAAGCCATCGCCCTGCAGGTCGGTGGACTGCGGCACCGGAGTGATGTCGGTCCATGCACCGTCGCGCGGATCAAAGCGCCACAGCGCACCGTTGTTCATGCTGTTGGGGCCGGGCTGGTCGCCATAGCTCAGCAACCAGCGGCCCAGGCTGTCTCGCACCATGTGGTTGGGGCGCAAGCCGGTCGGCTGGCCCGGCACTGCCTGCCAGCTGCTGCCGGCATCGTCGGAGCGGAACAGCGCGGCCTGCTGGGTCGAGACGCCGGCGTATACCGTGCCCGACGCACCGTCGCCGCCCTTGCTGCTCGGCTCGAAATTGATGAAGGCCACGCCAATGGCCTGCGCCCCGTTCCAGCTCGGTGCCGTGGCCGCCGAGGATTTGGCGATTGCCGGGAACGACTTCAACTCGCTCCAGCTGATGCCTCCGTCGCCGCTGCGCCAGACGCCGTTGGCACGGGTGCCGAACAGCAGCACCTTGCCGTCGTTCGGGTCCACCGCCAGGCGCTCGCCATTGGCGCGGCCAAGTTCATTGCCGCCCATCTTGAACGGCAGTTCGGTGCGCTGGAAACTCCGCCCGCGGTCGCTCGAACGCAGGATCACGCCATTGCTGCCACGCGCGTGCAGATAGGTACCCACCGCTAGGTACAGGCGATCGGGATCGGCCGGATCAACGGCCATGCTTTCCACGCCGAAGCGGCCCTGGTCGCTGGCATCCATCCAATCCAGCAATGGTTGCCAGCGCTGCTGCGCCGGCTCCCAGCGGTAGGCGCCACCGATATCGGTGCGCGCGTACTGCAGCCCCTGTTGCTGCGGGTGGAAGACCAGCCCGGTGACGAAGCCGCCGCCGCCGATGGCGACGTTGTGCCACTGGTACTCAGGTTCCGCAGCAGCTTGCGCTGCCGGGATGCAGACCACGGTTGGCAGCAGCAATGCCGCTGCCGCCAACCATCGCCGCAGATATCCTGCGCTGCTGGTAGCCGCCTGCCGCTGCGTGCCACCCGTGTTGAAGCGCCTGATACCTGCCATACCGCACCTCCGTCTACCCAAGCCGCGTTTACAGATCCAGGTTGGCCCGGATGCTCATGCCGTAACGGCGATCATTGATGTACCAGCCATTCGGACGACTGCTGCTGCCGTAGTAGTCCGAACGCACCTCGTCGAGCAGGTTGGTGCCGTCAATCGTCAGCGACCAGATCTCGTTGAGGTTGATGCGCAGCGAGGCATCCAGCTGGCCGGTGGCGTCGTGGTACTGCGGCACGTGGCCGGCATTCGGCGGACGCGTGGTGACCAGCCAGGTATCACGCCAGTTGTAGGCGGCGCGGAACGAGACGCGGGACTTTTCGTACATCAGCACCACGTTGTAGCTGTTCTTGGACAGGCCTTCCAATGGCAGGTAGGAGATTTCCACGCCATCGGTGCCTGCCGCATCCGGTGCCGGCGCCTTGCTGTCCACATAGGTGTAGTTGGCTTCAAAGCCCAGGCCATCAAGCGCGCCCGGCAGGAAGGTGAAGAACTGGCGGTAGCCAAGCTCCAGACCCTTGATCTTGCCGTCCTTGCCGTTGGAGCGCGTCTGCAGCTGGAACTCGCGCACGCACTCGGCACTGACGCAGGCGCGGGTTTCGCCGGTGGTCGAACCTTCCAGCGGCACGTCGAAGTTGGCGTCGTAATAGTTGGCCGCGATGGTGTCGTAGTAGTAGAAGCCCTTCACCTTCTTGTAGAATGCGGTGCCGTACAGCATCGAGCCCTGGCCGAAATACCATTCCAGCGAGGTATCGAACTGGTTGGAATACATCGGCTTCAGGTAAGGATTGCCACGGCTGGCATAGGACACGCCACCGGTATTGAAGTCGAAGAAGGTGTCGTTGAGGTAGACGTAGGGATCGAGCAGATCGAAGTCCGGGCGCGACATCGCACGCGAGGCGGCCACGCGCCACTGCAGGCTGTCGGTCAGGAACATGCGGAAGTTCAAGCTCGGCAGAACATCGGTATAGGAGTTGGTGACGTCGATCTTCGCGACTTCGTTCGACGGCGAGTTCTGCTCCAGCTCGTAGCCCTTGACCGAGGTTTCGGTGCGCACCACGCGTACGCCAACGTTGGCATCCCAGCGGAAACGCGCATCATCCTGGCCCAGCCGCAACATCGCATAGGCGGCGTAGGTGTTTTCGGTGTAATCGCGGATGTCGGTGGTCGGGTTGTAGGCAACCGGATCGTGGCCGAACATGCGCACGGTATTTTCGTAATCGGCAACCATCTGGTCACAGGCCACGTAGCCGGTTGGCAGGCCGCTGGCGCCACGGAAATGGTCGGTGAACGGGAACAGCCGGTAGCAGGCGTTCGGATAGTCCTTGAATGGTGCCGCCGAGAAACTGCCCCATGCATTGTCGGTGCCGGCTGGGGCGATCTTCTGCCAGTTCCAGCCCGAGCTGCGGGTAATGGCCGAGCGGTCGGTGTAACGCACGCCCATGCGCAGGTCGTTGAGCAGATCGCTGTCGAGGAAATCCCAGCGCAGGTCGGCGCGCCAGGAGAACTGGTCGGCGTCGTTGTTGTCGCGCTTGTCCAGGTGCGAGTACCAGCCACCGTAGTTGCTGATGTCGCTCATGTAGCCGTCGATCGGCTTGCCGGTGTCACGGTCCAGCACGGTCACGGTCGGGTACTTGCCGGTCATGTCCACGCGTACCGGCGGTACGCCGTAAAGACCTGACCAGCCGCGCCAGTCATCCGGATCCACCTGGCCGGCCAGCAGATCAACCCAGTAGTTGACGCTCTCGGTGGTGGCATCGATGTACTGGAAGTCGGTGGACAGGTGCAGGTTGTCGTTGACCTGCCACTTGCCGCCCAATGCAAGATCGGTGGTGACCGAGTTGCGCCAGTCCATGCGCGAGGTGGTGGTCACCAGCGCATTGTTGAAGGTGCCGTATTCGAACTCACCGTTGCCATCGAAGCCGAACGGGTCGTTGAAGTTCTCATAGCCGGGAATGCTCGGCGAGACGAAGCCCCAGCCGTTGCCGGACCAGTTCACCAGGTCCTGGGTGTTGTTGTTGAGGTTGCCCACGCGCACGCTGTATTCGCGGTTGCGGAACTTGTAATCCGAGCGCAGGCCGGTGGCGTACAGCTCGATGTCGTCGTTGGGTTTCCACTGCAGGGCGATGTACTGGCCGTCGCGCTCGCGGTCACCGAAGTGGCTGTACATGCCGACTTCGCTGGGTACCACTACTTCCTTGCCTTCATAACCGGGCACATCGTCATAGGCCAGGTAGCTGCCCATGTTGATGCGATCTTCGCGGTACTGGCCTTCCTGGTGGGCGATGTTGAACAGCACGCCGAACTCGCCGGCATTGGTATTCCAGCGGTTGGAGAACAGGAACGAGGCCGAGGGCTGCACCGAATCGCGCAGGTCCCACTTGTTGACGGTGAAGCTGCCGGACAGCTTCATGCCATCCTGATCGAACGGCATGCGCGTGCGCAGGTTGACCAGGCCACCGAGGCCGCCTTCGATCAACTCGGCGCTGGGGTTCTTGTAGACATCCACGCCACCCAGCAGTTCGGCCGGCACGTCTTCCCAGCTCAGCGCACGGCCGCTGTTGGCGGTGAAGATGTCACGGCCATTGAGCTCGCTGCGCACCTGGGTGAGGCCGCGCACCATGATGTCGCTGCCCTCGCCCTTGTTGCGGGTGATCTGCACGCCAGTGATGCGCTGCAGTGCCTCGGCGACGTTGTTGTCGGGCAGCTTGCCGATGTCTTCGGCAACGATTGAATCGACGATCTGGTCGCTGGTTTCCTTGATCACCTGCGCCTTGGTCAGGCTGCCACGGGTGCCGGTGACCTGGACTTTGTCCAGCTCGGTGGCTTTGGCGGGTGCGGCATCCTGGGCCTGTGCCGCTGCCGACAACAGCAGCGCGACACTCAGGGCAAGCATAGTGGGTTGCAGACCGGTACACGCACGACGGCGCGCACTATTGGCCACCGTAAGGCGGCGCTGGAACGTTGACATGAGTGTTCCCTCCCAGGACACATGGCGACGATTTGGTTTTTCCCAGCACCGACGTCATTGCGCCTTTGGCACCAGGTGAAGCAGGTTGAAAACCGCGTACTAACGCGCCCCGCAATGGCAAGGCACTCGACTAACCGCTCTTCACATCCTTCGTTGCCGGTGGATTTGCCTGCATCCCCTGTGCCTGCGACCACCGACCCTGATACCGATGGCCATTGACCACCACGGCGGCGAGCATAGGCGCGGGCATACATTCCCGACCAATGAAAAAATGCACAGGATGTATATCGGAAGTGAATACCCCGATTCAGGCGACCGGCGGATACAAGCGCCGCGCGGTCAGCCGCAACGCCTCGAGCACGCGCTCGGCGCCGGGAGAGAGCAACTGGTCACGGCGGCGGATGATGCCGAAGAACTCCATGCGCACGTCCAGTGCGATCGGCAAGACCAGCATCTGCCCGGTCTGCAGGTAGGGCGCGACCGACTCGGCCGGCAGCGCGGTCAACATGTCACTGTGCCGCAACAGATGGATGGTGACCGGCAGCGAGGTGGTCTCGACAATGTTCTGCGGCGGCACCAGCCCGTGCTCCAGGAACACCGCGTCCAGCCGCGAGCGCAGCACGCTGCCATCGGGCGGCATGATCCAGCCGTAGTCGACCAGGTCGCCGTAGCTGACGCGCTTGCGCGCGGCCAAGGGGTGGCCGGCGCGGACGATCACCGAGTGCGGCTCGTCCGCCAGCGGCTCGAACTCCAGTTCGCTGCTGCCCTCGGCGCCCATGATGCGGCCGACCACGATGTCGAGTTGACCGTCGAGCAGCTTGGCCACCAGCGGCCGGCTGTAATCCATCTCGATCCGGATCAGGATGTCGGGGAAGTCGCGCTTGAGCGCGGCCACCGCCTGCGGCACCAGGTTGGTACCGGGGTTGACCACCGTACCAATGGCGGCCTGGCCGGTGCGCCCGCTGCGCAGCGCGGCAATCTCATCCTGGGCGCGGCCGATTTCCGACAGCGCCGAGCGCGCGCGGCGGATCAACACCTGTCCATACCAGGTCGGCTCGACCCCACGTGCGTGCCGCTCGAACAACGGCACCCCCAGCAGGTCTTCCATTTCCGCCAGCAGCTTGGACGCCGCCGGCTGGGTCATATTGGCCGCCTCGGCCGCGCGCAGCACCGAGCGCTGCTCGTAGAGATGCAGCAACAGCAACAGATGCCGGGTCTTCAAACGGGTGGCGTTGAACCAGCCGGTGGTGGGTTGAACCATGCGTGCCGATCCCCTCGACTGAGTAGCTATTCGCCCAGCGAATACATTACGACAAAAATTTCATTTGTCGCACATAGGTTCTCAGGCAAGGCTATGCCACGCTTCGGTCAGCAACGCTGCCGCCCTGCCGGGCCGGCGCGGCCCGTACTGACAGCAGGCTCCAGGGAGAAAGGGATGAAGGTTTCACGATCAGCCGGCGCCAGCAGCGCGGGCAGGTACCGCATTTGCCAAGCCGGAGGCCGGCGATGAGTGGGCGCCTGGCCGACAAGGTGGCGGTGGTGACCGGTGCCGCCAGCGGCATCGGCGCGGCCATTGCGCGCCTGTTCGTCAACGAAGGCGCACAGGTGATCGGCATCGACCTGACTCCTGGCGACGCTCACGGTTTCGAGCTGCTGCAGGGCGACATCACCGATGCCGCCGCGATGCGCAGCCTGATCGAAGCCACCCTCACACGGCACGGCCGCATCGATGTGCTGGTCAACAATGCCGGTGCCGATGTGTTCTCCGATCCGCTGGCGCTGGATGACGCGCAGTGGCAGCGCTGCTTCGCGCTGAACCTGGAAGGTGCCTGGCAGCTGTGCAAGGCCGTGTTGCCCGGCATGGTCGCGCAGCAGGCCGGTGCCATCGTCAACATCGCCTCGGTGCATGGCCACAAGATCATCCCCGGTGCGTTCCCGTACCCGGTAGCCAAACACGCATTGATCGGCATGACCCGCTCGCTCGGCATCGAGTACGCCGCGCAAGGCATTCGTGTGAACTCGATTTCGCCGGGCTTGATCCTGGTGCCGCGCATCGAAGCCTGGTTCGAGCGCGAGCCCGGCGCCCGCGAGCGCCAGACCGCCCTGCTGCCTCCCCGCCGCATCGGCAGGCCGGAAGAAGTGGCGTACACCGCACTGTTCCTGGCCAGCGACGAAGCGCGCTTCATCAACGCCACCGACATCCTGATCGATGGCGGCCGCTCACAGGTGTACCACGACTGACATGACCAGCCTGCCCTTCCAGTTGCCCCTGATCGCCATCCTGCGCGGCATCACACCTGGCGAGGTGGGCGCGCATGTCGATGCGCTGGTCGAGGAAGGTTTCGACGCGATCGAGATCCCCAGCAACTCGCCGGACTGGCAGCAGAGCGTGCAACGCAGCGTGCAACGCCACGGCCAGCGCGCCTGCATCGGCGCTGGCACGGTGGTGCTGCCCGAGCATATCGACGCCTTGCTGCGCGCCGGCGGCCGGCTGATGGTCACCCCCAATACCGACCCGCCGCTGATCCAACGCGCGGTTGCCGAAGGGCTGCTGGTGGCAGCCGGTTTCGCCACCGCCAGTGAAGCGTTCCTGGCACTGCGTGCAGGCGCGCAGATGCTGAAGTTGTTCCCCGCATCCATTCATGGCCCAGCACTGGTGCGTGCCCTGCGCAGCGTACTGCCGCCGGTTCCCCTTTTCGCCGTTGGTGGCGTCTCCCCCGGTACCTTGGCCAGCTATCTTTCCGCTGGTTGCCAGGGTGCGGGCACCGGCGGTGATCTTTATCAACCCGGCCAGTCGGTACAGGCCACGCGCGACAACGCACGTGCCTTCCGCCAGGCATATCTGGACTACTCGGCATGAAGATCGTGCGTCTGACCACCTACCAGGCCGCGCCGCGCTGGCTGTTCCTCAAGATCGAGACTGACGAAGGCATCACAGGCTGGGGCGAGCCGGTGATCGAAGGCCGTGCCGCTACCGTGGAAGCAGCCGTGCACGAGCTCGGCGATTACCTGACAGGCAAGGACCCGGCGCGCATCAACGACCTCTGGCAGGTGCTTTACCGCGGCGGCTTCTACCGCGGCGGCGCGATCCTGATGAGCGCCATCGCCGGCATCGACCAGGCGCTGTGGGACATCAAGGGCAAGGCACTGGGCGTGCCGGTCTACCAACTGCTCGGCGGCCTGGTGCGTGATCGCATGAAGACCTACCGCTGGGTTGGCGGCGACCGCCCGGCCGATATCGTCAACCAGATGCGGCATTACAAGTCACTGGGCTATGACACCTTCAAGTTCAACGGCACCGAAGAACTGAAGCTGATCGACAGCCCGCGTGCCGTCGACACCGCCATCGAGAAAGTCGCCACCATCCGCGACGCCCTCGGCAACAGCGTGGATTTCGGCATCGATTTCCACGGCCGGGTAAGTGCACCGATGGCGAGGGTGCTGCTGAAGGAACTGGCGCCTTACCGGCCACTGTTTGTCGAAGAGCCGGTATTGCCGGAGCAATGGGAGTACTACCGCCCACTGTCGGAGATCAGCAGCATTCCACTGGCAGCCGGCGAGCGCATGTATTCGCGCACCGAGTTCAAGCCGGTGCTGGCTGCCGGCGGCCTGTCCATCCTGCAGCCGGACCTGTCACATGCCGGCGGCATCAGCGAGTGCCACAAGATCGCTGCCATGGCCGAAGCGCATGACGTCGCGCTGGCACCGCATTGCCCGCTCGGACCGGTGGCGTTGGCTGCCTGCCTGCAGTTGGACTTCGTCGCCCACAGCGCGGTGCTGCAGGAACAGAGCATCGGCATTCATTACAACGAAGGCGCCGACCTGCTGGACTACGTCATCAACAAGGACGACTTCGCCTGCGATGCGGACGGTTGCATCGCCGCGCTACCCAAACCGGGACTGGGCGTGGAGATCGACGAAGCGCGCCTGATTGAAGCCAGCAAGAATCCGCCGCGCTGGCGCAATCCGCTGTGGCGCCACAGCGACGGCAGCGTGGCCGAGTGGTGAGTGCACAGACCTTGGAGCCGAACGTGGCCGACGCACGGCTGCTGGTGGACAGCCGTTGCGAGCTGGGCGAAGGCATCCTCTGGTGTGACCGCCGAAATGTGCTGTATTGGACCGATATTCTCGCCGGGCGGCTGTGGCGCTACGATCCGGCCAGCAATCGCAGCCACCAGTGGCAGCTGCATGAAGCGCTGGGCTGCCTCGCATTGGCAAGTGACGGCCGCCTGCTGTTGGGCTTGGCCAACGGCTTGTATGTTGCCGACCCGGAAGCACAGTTGCAGGACAGCGAGCTCAACCTGCAGCTACTGAGCCCGGTGGAAGCAGACAATCCCAATACCCGCATCAATGATGGTCGCGCCGACCGCCACGGCAACTTCGTGTTCGGCACCAAGAGCGACTACGCTGACGGACGTCGCGGTGGCAGCTTTTACCAATGGAGCGCCGGCAAAGGCGTGCGTCTTCTGCCGCTGCCACCTGCGACGATTCCAAACGCGATCTGCTTCAGCCCCGACGGTGAGCGCATCTATTTCTGCGACTCGCCACAAGCCAACATCATTGCTGGTCGCTACGACCCGCACAGCGCCCAGGTGGAAGAACTGGGGGCATTTGCCAGTTTGAGTGAACCTGGCATCGAACCTGACGGCGCCGTGGTCGACACCCATGGCCGTGTCTGGAACGCACAGTGGGGCGCGGGCCGGGTTACCTGCTATTCCGCCGCTGGCCGCATCGAGCAGGAGATCCGTATTCCCACCCAACACGCCTCCTGTTGCGTGTTGGCACCAGGCGCGCTGTACATCAGCAGCGCCCGCACCGGTCTGGATGCGGCTGCATTGACAGCACAGCCCTGCGCGGGCGGCATTTTTGTCTGGGAGCACCCGCAGTTGCAGGCAAGCGTGGACCGAGTGGTGTTGCCATGATCGCCGTTGACTGGGGCACCAGCAGCCTGCGCCTGTACCGCCTCGACGCCAACGGTCACGTCTGCGAGCGCCGCCGCAGTGAGCGCGGGCTGCAGGCGAGCAGCGGACAGTTCGAGGCCGTGCTGTCCGAAGAAATCGCTGGCTGGGACGACCCACTGCTGGTCCTGTCTGGCATGGTCGGCAGCCGCAGCGGCTGGCAGGAAGTACCCTACCTGCCATGTCCGGCCGGCATCGACAACCTCGCCACTGCCCTGGTGCCGTTGCAGGCACCCGCTTTGGCTGGGCGCGCGCTCTGGATAGTGCCAGGTGTAAGCGACACCGACAGCGATGCCGTACCCGATGTGATGCGCGGCGAAGAAACCCAATTGGCCGCGTTGTTGGCGGTGTTGCCGCGTGGCAACCATGTTGTCTGCCTGCCCGGTACGCATAGCAAGTGGGTTTCGATTGCTGACGGCCAGATACGTCGCTTGGCGACGGCGATGACGGGCGAGTTGTACGCCGTGCTGCGCAACCACAGCCTGCTTGGAAAGCTGATGCCGGAAGACGACAGCCGCTTCGACGCGTGGGCATTTGAAAGTGGACTCAAGCGCAGCAGGCAAAAGGGCGGGCTTCTGCACCACCTCTTCGGTGTGCGCACACTCGGCCTGTTCAACCAGCTGGAAGGCAGCGCCTTACCTTCGTACCTGTCCGGTCTGCTGATAGGTCACGAAATACTGTCTTCAGGCGTACTCGAACACACCCCGCGTTTGTCGCAGGTGCACCTGATTGGCAGTGACCGCTTGCTGGCGCTGTATGCGCAGGCGTTGATTTCCTGGGGCGTTGGAGTGCAGCGTCATCCGGAGGATCTGGCGGCGCGCGGCATGTATTCACTCTGGCAACGACGGCTGGAGTTGGGAAGCGATACCTGATTTGCAAGGCTGAGTAGCGGGTTTTGCTTGCGCAGGTTGCGCAGCGGATTTCGGTCCCGATGCTTTTCTGGATTTCCTTTACTTTGCTTTGGCTTTGGCTTTGGCTGTGGCTGTGGCTGTTGCTCTAGCTTTGGCCGTTGCTTTAGCCCTTCTCCCGCCTGCGGGAGAAGGGTTGGGATGAGGGGGCTTTGGCTTTGGGTTTTGCGGTAAAGCCCCTGCCGAACATGGCTCGGCACTACAGCTGATGCTTGACCTTGCGTCGATTCCCATCTACCGCGAGCGGGGCTTCAAGCAACTGCGAGGTGCTTCGCACCTTACCCTCTCCCCAACCCCTCTCCCGGCGGGAGATGGGCTTCAAACAGCAGCTCGGCTCGGCTCGACGCTGCACAGCGCTTGGCTTACTTCTTGAACAACAGCGCCAACACGCTCGGGCGCAGCGCCAACTTCATCATCTGCCGGAACTCTGCCGGCGTGAGACTGGTCTTGCACGGCAACATGCCAGCGACACCATCCATCACCAGCAAACCATCTTCGGCCCTCACGTCATTGATGCGCACGTCCAGCTTCATGGCGGGGGTAGCAACCTTCATGCTCAGCCCTCCCAGTTGCCAAGACCGACGATCTCACGACCCGCAGCACGCCCCGAGATCATCGCTTCGGTAAGGTAGGAACCGTTCTGGTACAGATCGGAGAACATAGAGCCCATCTCACCAGCTTCATACAAGCGCGGGATGTGCTTGCCATCATGATCCAGCACCTCGGACTTGATGTTGCGACGCGCGCCGCCGCCAGTGCACACGATCACCGGATCAACCCGCATGCCATAGAAGGGCGCCTGCATGATCGGATACAGAGTCTCCGGATTGCGCCCGAAATCGGCATCATTCTTCGCCGCGCAAGCCGCGTTGTAGCGCTCCACTTCCGCACGCAGCTTGGCCGGATCACGGTTGATCTTCACCGCCAGTTCTTCCAGCGTATCGGCCTTCTGTATCCAGCCCTTCTCCACTTCCACCGAGTTGTCATCGGACCACCTGTAGCCACGCACCACCGGGTTCCAGCTCATCACTTCCACCACCAGCTTGTTGTACTGGCAGGTAATGGCATCAAAGATCATATGCACCGGCTGCGCGCGGTAATGCGGGGTGTCCACCCAATGACCGTGCTTCTTTTCCTTGTAATGGGTGAGCTGCAGCTCGGCGGTCTCGTTGTAGAAGCGTTCGGTGTTCGCATCCACCTCGATCCAACTGAAGCTCTGCCAGAAGAAATTGCGCAGGAAGCCATTGACGAAGCCCTCCGGCTTGAAGCCCGGCCAGATACCGCCGGACTGCCCCTGGTTGCGCATATGCCACAGATCCGCGCCGGCTTTCTGCAGGATCTTGATGCCGTCGCCGGTGTTGTGCGGCGTACCCAGCGGTGCCGGATTGGCCAGGCCGAAGTAATTGCGCTGCATGTCCAGGTTGGCCTCAAAGCCACCGGTCGCCATCACCACGCCCTTATTGGCACGGATGGCCACGCGCTCGCCGTTCTGCTCGGCGATGACGCCGAATACTTCCAGCGTATCCGGGTCCTGCACCAGGTCCTTGAGCGGCGACTCATAGGCGATCTGGATGCGCGGGCGCAGGCGGATGTTCTCGCGGAAAGCCAGATAGACGCCGGACGGGATCGGCAGGATGGTGGCGGTGCAATGCACGGCCTCACGCGCACCAAACTCCGGGAACTCCAGCACCGCGTCGCGCTCGGAGAAACCGGTGCCGTGGATGAACTGCGCACCAGCCTGGGCCGCGCGCTCCTGGATCCACGGTTCCAGCGCTTCCATCGCCTCGGACCACGGCACCAGCATGTCTTCCGGGATCGGGTTGGCAACGCTCATCTTGCGTTGGTATTCGGCCAGCACCTTGGCGTTCTTGGTGATCAGCAGCGACTGCCCGGCCACCCGGCTGTTGCCGCCGGTCTCGGCCTCGTTGGCCTTTTCAAGGATGAGGATGGACAGGTTCGGGTCCAGGTCGTGCGCCTCGATGGCGGCACACATGGCCGCCAGGCCAAAGCCGGCGATGACGAGGTCGTACTGCTGGTCCCACTGTTTGACGGCGTTGCGACTGGCCATGGTTCCCCTCCCGGGAGATTGCGATACCCCGACTATCAGCGCCCTATCCCGACAACCGCCAACCAATTCGCGTACGATCCACAACCATTGGTTGTTACCACGTGCCGCCATGGATCTCCGCCAGCTCCGCTACTTCCTCTCCGTGGTCGAACACGGCAGCTTCACCCGCGCCGCCGCCGCAACCGGTCGCACCCAGCAGGCCCTGAGCAAGGGCATCCTGGCGCTGGAGCAGCAACTGGGCGCGCGCCTGTTCGAGCGCGGCAGCCGCGAGGCGCGGCTCACCGACGTCGGCCGCCTGCTGATGGAGCACGCCCAGCCGGCCCACGACGCCGTTCGCCGCTTCGAGGACCGCCTGCAGGAGCTGCAGACCGGCGCCGAAGGGCAAGTACGCATCGGCACCGGCCCAAGCACCGCCGGCTCACTGGTCGCACCTGCAGTGCTTGCCCTGCGCCGGCACTGGCCGAAGATCGGCATCCACGTCAGCGGCGGCATCCTGCCCGAGTTGCTGCCCAACCTGCTGGCACGCGAGCTGGATGCAGTAGTCACACTGCACACCTTCGGCGACGGCGACCCGGACCCGCGCATCAAGAGCGAAGTGCTGATGCACGACGAGTACCGCGTACTCGCGAGCGTGCGCCACCCGCTGGCGCGGCAACGTGATATCAGCCCGGCACAATTGCTTGAGCAGGCCTGGATTTTCGGCCGCCGACTTGGTGCTGTCGAAGGCGCGTTCCGGCAGCGCTTCCATGAAGCCGGGCTGGAGCCACCACTCAACACGATGGAGAGTGGCTCGCCGGAATTCATGCGCGCGATGATTCGCGACGGCGGTTACCTGACCCTACTGCCCAGCCGTTTGGCGCAAGCCGAGTTGCTTGCTGGGCATTGGGTGAAACTCGATGCACCAGGGTTCGCATGGCAACGCCCGGTGATGGTTTACACACGTGATGGCGAACCGCAAAGCGCGCCGCTGGCCAGGTTTCTGCAGGCGCTTCGGAATGCGGCGGAGTTGGCGCGGGTGCGGGAAGTGGAGTGAAGGTATGACCGATTGCATCGCAGCGTTTGATCAACTCCGAATTCCTCATGCAGCCTGGACGGACCGATGAAGGATCTACCGCGATCACCGCATTCCAAGCACCAATACGCCTGCCGGAAGGGGACGTATTGGATATCACGGTGAAGAAACGGCGCTAAACCCGGGCGCGGAATGTGATTCCAAGCCGCCTCAATGATCGCAAACCTTTGTTTTCAATGAAAATAATTTCAGTTTAAAGGTGACTTCAAAGTTGGCATACTCGGCTTTACACCGCTTTTAGGCGGTCTACTAAGAGTTAGGCGGCGGTGCGTTGGGTTGGCTGGCCATTCTTCTTTCGGCAGCAACATCGGCAAGTCACCGGTCGGCTCCGGGCAACAGTTCCAACTGTTCCTGACATCGGCAAGTTCACCACCTCGCCTTACGCTTCACTGCTCGTCCGCAATCATTTCATCGCACTTCGGCGGCAACGCTCGGCAAGGTTTCCCGGGCAAGCTCCACTCCGCGAGCTGTGGCATGATCGGTTCGCGTTGGGTTGCACAAGCAGGGCAGCGTTGGCCATGGGTTATGCAATTGGCTACAGCCGCCTAACGGTTCATTCAAGCCGAACCCGCTGCGCGGGTCGGCTTAATTCCAGAGTTAGGGCGCAGATCATGGGTGTCGAAATCATTTTCCCAATCGCTTGGCTCGTAAGCATCGTGTCCATCATCTGGCTCGTGTTTCGATCGCGGTCTGTAGCTATGCGCGCGTACACACTCCCAACCCTTATCGGTTCCGCTGTTATTTCCCTTCTCTGGGCTGCCATCGATCACAAAGATGGCCACTTCTGGCAATCCACGCTAACTTGCTTTGCACCAGTAGTTCTCATACTTGGTAGCCAAGCACATGCCATCAAGTACATGCTTGGGCGCAATGCAGCAACCGCGCCCTAACAGTTCATTCAAGCCGAACCCGCTGCGCGGGTCGGCTTAATTCCAGAGTTAGGGCTCACATGAAGCATCCTCTCACCCCTCAGGAAAAGAAGGCTCTTAGTCTTGAGCATGATCGACGCAACATTGTTGCGGAGAGTCAGTGGGGCGGTCGTAATGCCATCGCCAAGCGCAAGCAATGGGTCAATCAGTCCCATCGCAAAGCCGTTCATCAAGAGCTTTCAGCGCTTTCCGGAGCTATTCCCGCTGATCCAGAAGTAGTTGAGTCGGCCGTGGCATCGGCCAAACGACACAATTGGCGTAAACAACCTGACGTATCGCTCAAGGTTGCGCTTCTAGCACGCCGCTCCCGCCAACCACTGGGCTCCAGTAGTGAGCCCTAACAATTCATTCAAGCCGAACTCGCTTCGCGAGTCGGCTTAATTCCAGAGTTAGGCATCGTATACACGCTCCCGCGAGACAACAGAACAACTCACCGCCAGCCCATATGACCCATTTGTATCGCTACATACCAATTTGGCGTCGTGTACAAAGCGGCGCAGTTCTTTATCGCGTCATTGAGGTCATCGGTATTGGATTCACCGTTCAAAGCAAAGACTACGTCCACGCGGGCGCACCGGTTGGCGCCACGGCATCGCTGGAAGCACAATTCTTGGAGCTGCTAATTGAGCAAGACCCACATCACCGGTTCGGCACTTCATCAACGATTGAGGCGGCGGTTTTGGCGTTCGACCAGTACTTTGAGTCTACCGCCGATGCCTAACAGTTCATTCAAGCCGAACCCGCTGCGCGGGTCGGCTTAATTCCGGAGTTAGGCGCTATGGAGAGTTCCCAGACGTTCCCAACAAAGAGCACGGCTGTTTTATGCAGCTTGGCGGTGCTCCCGGATGGCTCATTGAGGGTGGTGCTCGATGACGCTCGTAAGGGCCAAGAACCGGGTGTTTGGGCATATCAAGGCCTGGTTACCTTCAAGGACTATTCACCCGGCACCCTTGAGGACTTGGCCGCACTACCCGAGGAAGAGTTGGCAAACTTCGGTCATTACGTGCTGGCGCGTCTGCTCGCTAGCAATGGGCTAAGCACCTAACAGTTCATTCAAGCCGACGCCGCTGCGCGGCGCGGCTTAATTCCAGAGTTAGACCCGCATATGGACCGTCGTTATCGAAAGAAGATGAATGCCCACTGGGCGCGTGCCGAGACTAAGGCTCGCCGCACCGTCGATAGCTTGGATCTATCCAGTTGGTTTGATAACTGGCACACGCACGTGGACTGGCATGGAAAGGGCAACTCTTGCCAAGAGAACCGGGCAGATGTCGCAGCAGCGACGGTTCGGTTGCTTCAACACATCGAGCATCGCGCGACTGGACGACGAGAGCCTATCCAACTCTGGGCCATGCTTTTCGGAGACACAAGGTACAACGCTGTCTATGCTCACTCGAAAAACCCAAACGGCACGCCCTTTCCGCACAGCTTTGAGGACGTGACCTGGGGAAAGCTCGCTCCAGACTGGATGACAGCCGAGGTTCCTGACGTTACTTACGAGATTGGCACGGCCAGCGATGCGGATGAGGTCGTTTACCTCATCCGGCGGCGGGCCTAACACTTCATTCAAGCCGAACCCTCTACGCGGGTCGGCTTAATTCCCGAGTTAGGCGGCTGTGTGCTGGGTTGGCTGGCCGTTCTGCTTTCGGCAGCAACATCGGCAAGTCACTGGTCGGCTCCGGGCATCAGTTCCAACTGTTCCTGGCACCGGCAAGTTCGCTACTTCGCCTTACGCTTCACCGCTCTGTCGCAATCATTTCATCGCACTTCGGCGGCAACGCTCGGCAAGGTTTCCCCAGGCAAGCCCCGTCCCGCAAGCTGTGGCATTATCGGTTCGCATTCGGTTGCACAAGCAGGGCAGCATTGGTCCGAGGGTTGGTAAGTGGCCACAGCCGCCTAACAGTTCATTCAAGCCGACGCCGCTACGCGGCGCGGCTTAATTCCAGAGTTAGGCCGCCTAGAAAGATGAGCGATTTTCTTCTAATTTTGCTTGTTCCAGTGCTCGCTTCTTTAGCCTGCCTCGTATGGCTTACGGCCCGCCGTTCGCGGGCATCTCTTCGAGCCGCGCTGACTTGCTCTAGTCTCTCATTGCTAGTCTGGGCTTGGGCATGCTGGCAATTTCGCGACGGCATCGGGCTTGGGCAAGAGCCCTCACAGGGTCTGGCGGCTGTACAAAACCTCGTCGGGCTTGCTTGGGTCCCGTTGCTGGGGTGCCTGGTGTTCTCAGTTGTATCAGCAGTCGTTTACCGCAGACGCAAAGTTCGCTACGGTGCGGCCTAACAGTTCATTCAAGCCGAACCCGCTTCGCGGGTCGGCTTAATTCCGGAGTTAGGCGGCTATGAACTTCCACTGGTTGTTCTTTTCACTGGCGGCGGGTGCTACCACACCTCACAACTCGTGCATGTCCTCAGACCCAAAGCTCATCTATTGCCCGGCGCCAGAAGCACCTCGAATTACAGAGCTGCGCGGTGGCGCAGTTGTGCTGGAGCTGCAGATCGATCCGGACGGTTCAGTTCGTTCCTCCACGGTACTTTCATCATCTGGCCACTCAGCTTGGCCTGGCGTCGCGCAATCTACGGTGGCAAAGTGGCGCTATTCGGCGGATTCGGCTTCCCGAAAACGAAAGGTTCCATTCGACTTCCAGCTTGGCAGCCCGTAGCCGCCTAACAGTTCATTCAAGCCGAACCCGCTCCGCGGGTCGGCTTAATTCCGGAGTCAGGCGCCATGACCAACATCTCCGAAATCAAAGGCCGAGAGTTCGATTGGTTTGCCCGGGACTCGACCGGGGCGATAGCACTGTTTGCTACAGCGGGTAGCGGAGCTGTTCCGGATTGTGTCTTGGAAGCGTATGAGCTCCACGACAGTGCCAATGATCTTATTCCCGTCTTCGGTTTGGGGTCACCGCAAGTCTGGGACAGCTATGCAGCTGTCGGGCTTTTCGCATACGACTGGCATGAGTCAACCGGCCAATACCGTCGCGTGACAAATCCTGCTGGGCCGACGTTCTTGTCTCTCAATGCCGCGCTTGGCGCAATCAAACTCCCCGCATTATGTGGACAGTTCGCTCACGCCCTTGAGTTGGGTCTTGAAGATCTGCAACATGGCGCCTAACAATTCATTCAAGCCGAACCCGCTTCGCGGGTCGGCTTAATTCAGGCGTTAGGCGCTAACACATGCCTGCAAGTCTACTGACAGAGATCATCTTCCGCGGTGCTTTCGAGGTTGTTCTGTATGGCCTCGGATACATCATTGGTTGGCTCCTAGTCCCAATCTTCTCGTTTGGCCACTACGCTGTTGCACCTTGGGATTTCAAGAGCCGAAAATTATCCACTAGTCACCCAAAGCTATCCCCACGCAAGACAGTTTCAGCTGACGCAGCGTGCGCAATCGGGTTTTGCGCCCTGGCAGCAGCATCAACAACCGCTTACTTCGTATGGCGTGCTGCAAGCCCCTAACAGTTCATTCAAGCCGAACTCGCTTCGCGAGTCGGCTTAATTCCAGAGTTAGCCCCTTGAGAATTTCCGAAGGAATCGCAATGTCCCGACTCTTGTTGCTTGCACTGCTTGCTGCGTCTTTCAGTGCAAGCGCGATCGTCATTCGCGATGATGTCGATGACGCGAAGTATCGGGTTCCGGTGTCCGAATTTCCCGCGCTCGCAGACCTCCACGGCGAAGGGCATGGCGTACTGATTGCGCCGCGCTGGGTCGTCACCGCCGCACATGCGGCTCAAATCAAGCAAATCACCATCAATGGAACACCCAGAGATGTTGAACGCCTTGTGCTGCATCCGGGGCACAAAATGCCGTCGCAGAAGCTGCTCGATCAGGCGCTGGCAACATGGGACTGGACGTTGTTCCGGGTGCTGCTGTCCTCTTCGGACGACATCGCGCTTATTGAACTGAAGCAACCTGTTACCGATGTTGCCCCCGTTTCGATATATAAGGGCGATGACGAGTTTGATCGGGTCGTCAAGATCTTCGGGAAAGGTGCCACCGGCAACGGCCTTACCGGATATGAATTCAGTGACTCCCACCGCACCGAACTTCGTCGTGCGTACAACAAGATCACAAGCGCCGATGGCCGATGGCTCTGCTACATCTTCGACAAGCCTTCGGATGCCCTGCCACTTGAGGGTGGGTCTGGAAGCGGCGACAGTGGTGGAGCAATTCTTATTCAGGCTGAGAGAGATTGGCTAGTGGCCGGACTGACTTCATGGTCAGATCCTCAAAGTACTATTAGGACGCCCGGACGGTATGGTCAAATCAGTTGTAACGTCCGCTTAAGCCATTACAGAGATTGGATTGAAAGTATTATCTCTGGGCAACCGCAAGCCGGGGGCTAACAATTCATTCAAGCCGACTGCCCCTTCGTGGCAGCGGCTTAACTCAGAGCGTTAGGCCAAAAGATAGACTATCGGAGACTCATGGACAGAGCACAACTCACTCGTTTGCTACTGGTCTTATCAATTTTGTACGCAATTTGTTTCTATTTTATTGGTAGCGCCATAAAGCCCGGCTATTCGCAATTATCAAACTTCGTGAGCGAGTACAACGCAACGGGTACGGCTCAGGCCAACACGCTCACTTATGCAGGTTTCCTTGTTACTTCCGTTCTCTTGTCAGCTTTCCTTATCTCGGCCGCGCCACTCATTCAAGTATCTGGAGCTAGCCGGTTAGGCTTCTGGCTCTTGTGGTCACTTCCTGCCTCATACTTCCTTGCGCTATTCGCTCCATGTGATGCCGGCTGTCCAATTGAGGGCTCAATTAGCCAAATCATGCACAATTTGTACGCAATCGTGACTTACTTTGGCATGGGTGTCGGCATTGCTTTGATCTCGCTAGCCCCTAAATTCAGTGCGTTCAAGTGGCGCCGCGCTTTTATGCTTTTGGTCGGAGGCGCCTTTCCAGTGGTTTTTGTGATCATGATCCAGCCGGATGTCGCACTATGGAGAGGTTTGATACAGCGATTGCTTGATGTCGCGATGGCGGTATCGCTCGTCCTGATCGCCTGGACGCTCGTTTCGTCAGGCCAGCAAGCTCGCCGGGCTTTGGCCTAACAATTCATTCAAGCCGAACCCGCTGCGCGGGTCGGCTTAATTCCGGAGTTAGGATGTTTTATGAAATGGCGTGAGCCGTGGGCGATTTCCCTTAAGCAACAGCGCCCGTTCAACCTCTTCAGTCGTGAAGGCCTGAAGGGAATGGTTGTCTGGACCGGCGTTCTTGGCGCAGTGTGCCTAATCGCCAATCTCGGTGAAGACTTGGGCACTCAGCTGGAGCGGGCTGCCAACCTTTGGATCGCCCCAGCGATCGGAGTTCCCCTCGCCATCTTTATCTACATCACCGGATGGCTCAGCCCGCGGAGCATTGGTTCAGGGCCGAATGGCATCGTGGTTGTGAAAGGTGACCAGATAACACTCATCCCGTGGCAAGCTATCGAGAGCTATGGCTTCGCTCGCAACGGCGGCCACAATATCCTGCACATCGAGGATCAGTGGGGTGGCAGTCACTCGTTGTATTTGGTGGATAAGGTGCACCCTAAAGAGGTAGAGCGAGAACTTGTGAAGATGGCCGGGAAACACCCTAACAATTCGTTCAAGCCGAAGCCGCTTCGCGGCTCGGCTTAACTAAGGCGTTAGGCCTCATGAAACAGCGCATAGTGTTCGTAGACGTTGATGACACGCTGGTCCGCTCTTTTGGCACCAAGCGCATTCCTATGCCATCTGCGATAGCTCACGTTCGCGAATTGCACCAGCAGGGAGTTGCGCTATACCTGTGGAGCTCCGGCGGCGCGGACTACGCTCGTTCCTCTGCAGCAGAACTAGGCATTGAGCATTGCTTCGTAGCCTTCTTGCCCAAGCCGGATGCATACATAGATGATCAGCCGGTACATGAGTGGCGCTACTGTCAGCATGTGCTTCCAGGCAATTCGATTGAGGCCTAACAGTTCATTCAAGCCGAACCCGCTACGTGGGTCGGCTTAATTCCGGAGTTAGGCATCGTATACACGTTCCCACGAGACAACAGACCAACTCACCGCCAGCCCATATGACCCATTTGTATCGCTACATACCAATTTGGCGTCGTGTACAAAGCGGCGCAGTTCTTTATCGCGTCTTTGAGGTCATCGGTATTGGATTCACCGTTCAAAGCAAAGACTACGTCCACGCGGGCGCACCGGTTGGCGCCACGGCATCGCTGGAAGCACAATTCTTGGAGCTGCTAATTGAGCAAGACCCACATCACCGGTTCGGCACTTCATCAACGATTGAGGCGGCGGTTTTGGCGTTCGACCAGTACTTTGAGTCTACCGCCGATGCCTAGCAGTTCATTCAAGCCGAGCTCGCTTCGCGAGTCGGCTTAATTCCAGAGTTAGGCGCGATGACCACTGCTACGCAAAGAGAAATGCGGAAGTCCGACCTAGCTGTTCTGGCAGCACTTGTAGCCCTCGCCATCGCGGGAATCTTATTTAGGGATGCAATTGGGCTGATTGGATTCCTTGTTCTTCTAGTCGCCGCGCTGATACAAATAGTACGAGTCCTTTTCTTCATGGGAAGCCGAAAGAAACTCAAGGATTTATGGGAGGCGCTTCGAGATGCAATCTGGGGACTTTGAGTTCACAGCCAGCATGGCTTTCGCGCCTAACAGTTCATCCAAGCCGCCGCCGCGTGGCGGCGCGGCGCAAATACAGAGTTTTCCCCATAGAAAATGATAGAGCAATAAAAAGCCAAGCTCCAAAAAGTTGGGGGCGGGCCATCCTTTCGCTCCACTTGGGAGGCGCACCTACTCGGGCACGGAAGTGACCTCTTGTATGTCTCAGCCGGAGAACTGGCAGCTCACTTGCTCACACTGCATAGCGCCGGCGATTCATCGACCTTCCCAGCCTTGGCTGCCGCCATTGAGCAGTTACACCTCAATGGCTCCCCCTGGGTCAACGAGTTCGCTACTTTCGGCATACTGGAGGCCGTTCAGAATATTTGGGGCAACGCTGGCATCGATCCAGAAGCATTTGCTAGCCACCTAGGCCCCGAGAGCCTCCGGTGGTGGCAAGGCCTCAATGATTTCTGGTCTGGCCGGGCTCCAAATATCGTCGCAGGCAGCTAACAATTCATTCAAGCCGACTGCCACTTCGTAGCAGCGGTTTCACTCAGAGCGTTAGGCGGCGGGAGCTGAAACATGGCAATCAGAGCAATGCTCGTTCTTCTCCTGGCGTTTATAGCTGGCTGTGCAACCAAAATCGCAACCAAGCGAACTGATCTTCCTCCCCCTCCCGAGGAGCCCACAATTCTCATTGATGACCCAAAGACTTGTTGCGATGACCCGTGCGTCTATCCAGTGACGACCTCAAAGCACAGCGGACTAGGGTGCACTGATCTACCACCTAACAGTTCATTCAAGCCGAACCCGCTTCGCGGGTCGGCTTAATTCAGGCGTTAGGCCGCTGATGAAAAGTTTCTCGGTACGTTGCATATTTTGCTGGGAGCCACGCACTGACCAGACGCACACGTATGTCTATGAAGATCGCATCACACTGTGGCGGGCTTCAGACGTTGATGAGGCGATCGATTTTGCCGAGAGTGAGGCCAAAGCCTATGCTTCAGAGGCGGGATTGGAGTACCTGAAGTGTTGCTAGGCATACGCGCTCTTTGACGCTGTGGAGGCAAACGGTGCCGATGTTTTCTCTCTTCTTCGTGACAGCGACTTAGAACCAGCGCGATACTTGGACACCTTTTTCGATACTGGGAGTGGGCGCGCACATGCGGCCTAACAATTCGTTCAAGCCGACGCCGCTTCGCAGCGCGGCTCAATTCGAGAGTTGGGTGCAACACGGATGCTTAGCCAAATTTCTGATACCTGGCAGTTCAATTTCTAGCTAGGTCTCGCCAGTCTTTGCGCTGGTTTAGTTGTCGTTTCGCCCTGCCTGTTGTTCCCCACTTTGCGTCGCCGGATACTGCAGGCCGACCTGGATATCGAGGGCGTGGGATTGATCGCACTGGCAGTCGCTATCGTTGCCATTGGGTGCTACAACTACTTCAGCGGCACTGCTGGCGCCTAACAGTTCATTCTGCCTAGTCCGCTTCGCGGAGCGGCTTAAATATCTAGGATTAGGTGCCATGTCAAAATTAATCCTGATAATTGGACTAGTCCTTTTGACGGCATGTAGTGAGTCGCCAAGTTCGGCGAGTCACAAAAATTCGCGCAGCGAGGCCCTTCCGGCGGCTCCTCCAGGCCCAGACTTCCGGGACTTGCTGGACGGAAAATGCCTTGCCAATAACATCAACCCTGTCGCGCTCAATAACTATGAGAGCTGCTTTGTCACCGAGCTATCCAAACAATGCAGCCCAGCGAACGATTGCCTCATAAGCTGCCTGGTTTCGGGTCAAGCGCGTCAGATCGGCGGCGGCTGTTGGCATGCATGTTTCCAGGAACTCGCCAGCTACAACGCATATCATGAGCCGGCTCAGGCTGCTCGGTGCAGATTGCTGGATCCACATCAAACACCCAACAACTCATTCAAGCCGCCCCCGCTTCGCGGCGCGGCTCGGCTCAACTCAGGCACTGACCGCCTCAGGAGGCACCCATGCAATCTGGAAGTTGTCATTGCGGAGCAGTGAAGTTCACCGCTCAAGGTGAGATTGACCAAGCCATTGAATGCAACTGCTCGCACTGCAGCATCAAGGGACTCTTGTTCTGGTTCGTTCCACGCGAAGCATTTGCTGTCACATCAGGAGCAGACAAACTCACGACCTATACCTTCAACACGCACAACATCCTGCACCAGTTCTGCTCGGTCTGTGGCTGTCAGGCCTTTGGCCTCGGGACCACGCCTGACGGAACCAAGATGGCGGCAATCAATGTTCGCTGCGTGGATGGAATAGACCTGGCCGAGCTCAAACGTGTCCCGGTAAATGGCAAGGAGTTCTAGTGGCAATAGCCGGCAGCTCATTCAAGCCGAAGCCGCTGTGCCGACAAGCTGAATCGATGCATCAGGCAGCGCAGCAAACAGCCTGCAATCTTCCGATTCGAACCGGGAGATGAGCAGCGATTCCGCCGCGGCGGGGCCGCTCCCCGCTTCCGGCATTCAGCAGCCCTTAGATGGCGACCATTCCAGCAGAGCCAACAGACGCAGCCGCGGATAGGTCACAGGCGTGAGCCTCGGCGATCGGCTATGTTACGAACCCTTCCCTACTTCCATTCAAGCGCCGACGCATGCAAGCGAGCTTGATGATTGTCCGAAACCGGCTATGGTTCAACTGCTTCGCATTGTCCGCCATGCTATTGAGCGCGGGATGTACGGACAAGAACGTCCCGGCGAAAGATCTCGCGGCTGACATAGATGAAGTAACGGCAACACTGATCGCGCAACCATTGCTCCACTCAGCCTCGATCGCCGTGGTATATCGGGGCGAGGAATTCATCCGTCATCACGGCGACATGGAAGCCGGGAAGCCATCTCCTCCGACCGATGCGACGCTCTACGAGATCGGCTCCTTGAGCAAGACCCTGACCGGGACCTTGATTGCCGGTGCAGTGCTGGAGCACAAGCTGGATCTGGATGACGATGTCCGCATGTATCTGCAAGGGGACTATCCGAACCTGCAGTACAAGGGCGAACCCATCCGTATCCGTCACCTGCTGTCGCATACCAGTGGTTTGCCAAACATGCTGCCGGAACGCGCGAACACCGTGCTCGCAGAATTCACCGATCACCGCACACCTGCCCAGCTCAATGCCCTCTACAAGGGCTATGGAAAAACAGATTTCTTCAATGACTTGCACACTGTCGAGATAGGCCGCGCGCCCGGGAGGGACTACGCCTATTCCAGTGCGGGAACGCAACTGGCAGCGCACATCCTGGAAGTGGTTTACAAGCGCGACTACGAGTCACTGCTGCGCGGATTCTTTCGCGATGCAGCGGGAATGAGCGACATTCGGATCAAGCTGAGCGATGACGAAGCGGCCCGGCTTGCGGCTGGCTATCACAGTGACAATCCGGTGCCGACCACACCAATGCCGGAGTTACCCTGGGGCGCATCCGGAAACGTGAAAGCCACACCCCCGGACATGCTGAACTACCTCAAGTTCCAACTGGCCGGCGGGCCCGTGGTGACGGAATCCCATCGTTCTCTGGTCAGATTCGATTCCGAGTTCAGCATTGGCTACTTCTGGAACATCGTCAGTGGCAATCGGCTGAAGGGAAATTACTACGCGCACCATGGCGGCGTTCCCCGCTCGCAGTGCTACATCTACATCATGCCGAAATATGATCTTGGCATCTTCGTCATCACCAACCAGAGTGGCGACCAGACAGCCCATGCCATGGAAGCGGCTATCGATACGCTGATAGAGAGAATCGCCGCGCGGGAGAAGCTTGCTGAGCATGGGCTGCACCGATAGCGTCTACCAGCGTAGGCCTGCTCGCCGTTCGGCGCTGGCCGTCATACGCAACCTCGCCGCCCAACAATCACTCAAGCCGACCGGCTTCACCGGCAGGCTCGGTTCTGGAGTTGAATACCAACGTCATGGCTAAACAATCCATTCAAGACCTCCTGGATGACGTCCGCATGCTTGGCGAGGATCAATTCTCCCTGCTCCAATCTGTCCGCGCGCTCGTAAAGCAAACCATCCCGGCAGTGACCGAGGAGGTCAAGTACGGCGGCATTATTTTCAGCTCAGGGCAGTCGTTCTGCGAGGTCTTTGCCTATAAAAATCATGTTTCGGTCGAGTTCGGCAGCGGCGCCAGGGTCCCGGACTCGTTGGGCCACCTTGAAGGCGCAGGCAAAGGGCGGCGGCACATCAAGCTGCACTCGGCAAAGGACATCAACACCAAGAACCTGGCCCACTACCTTCCGCTGGCTCTGGAGGCCGCAAGAGGTACAACCTGACCACCTTCCAGCAAGTCACAGATTGCAACTTGGTCCAGCGCCAACCTGGGAGCGCGCATGGCAAGCACACGCCATCTCAAAGGCATCTCCCGCTCACTCGGCGAAACCTTCATCAGCCGCAACAATGACCTTGCCGGCTATTGGGGCCTGGGCTTGCTTTGCCTGGAGACAGCAGCGCTCGCCGATACATCCGCCCGGCTTGACCTGCTCGCCCGAACGTCCGAGCCAGGCGGCCCAATCAGCCAGGCGCTGGCTGCCAACTACGCCGATGTACTGACCGCCCTGCTTGCCCGCGCCAAAATACGATCATCCGAGCTCACATCGGCAGCCATGGAAGTCAGATTCGGCAGTTTCGGAGAGTGTGCCACGCCACCGTGGAGCGGCCGAGGCGCCCCTTACCACTGCTCCAGTGTGCTCGTCAGCCAAGCTGGCAAGGCCTATATCAGCAATCTTGCCGGCTATTGCGCGCCGCATGACCCCGGCATCGAGAGCCGTAGCACTCGGGCCAACGCTCTCCAACTCTGCGGCGTCTTGGAAGATGAGATCAACACACCGGGACAGTAAACTCGCTACACCCACATCAAACACCCAACAGAAGAATCACCCATGAAAGGAATCATCACCACCGCCCTCGTCGCGGCCTCTCTGCTTGTACTTCCCTGCATGGCGGCGCACGGCAAGCTGATTGAACACGGCTGGGTGAAGGTAGACGAGAACCATGCCGAGCTGGAGCATGCCGGCCGCAGCTATGCGTTGGATACCTATATCGTGATGTTCCAGCAGCCTTACTACATCCATGTCCGCAGCAAGGACAAGCAGCCGCTTGAGGCCGCCGAGTTGGTGGAGATGGCCAGCGAGTACATCAAGCCGCGCGGCTGCACGCAGCCGTTGGAGCGGCGCAGCGATCTGGATCGCAGCAATGCCGATAAATCCGAGCTGGTGCTTGGCTTCCAGTGCTGAGCGGACTCTGCAGCACACCACTCAACCATCAGATACAGCCTTGCCGCTGGCCTCGGTCGGCGGCACTCCGTTGGCGATGTACATCGCCCAACTTCGACGCTCCGGTGCCTTGAATGTTTGAACTCCTCGCCATCCCCATCCTGATGACGTTGCTGGTACTGCTCGCAGCCATTGCGCTGTTCAAGTTCCGGGCGCGTTTTTCCAATTGGCCGATCCTGTATCGCGTGGTGCTTTCGGCACTGATCGCGTCGTTTGCTCCCACCCTTTTCGTGGCAGGCCACGGCGGAATTCCGGTTCCCACCATCACCGGGCTCGTTCTCACGATCATGCAGATGAAGTGGCTGGACGATCTTCATCTGTCGATCATGGGGGTGGGATCAACCAACATGGGAGTCTACCTGCCTCCTTTCCTCGTCTGCTTCGCGTTGAGCCTGCTCCTGGCCTGCAGCAAATTCCGCAAGCGCGTGCCTGCCATGAAGCCTTCGCAGCCCTGGTGAGCCATCCCGGGCTTCCTTGAGCTCATCGCCGAGACCTTGATCTGGACGGGTGCCGCCTTTGCCCTGAAACGCCATGCCCGTTCCGGATTCGCGCCGCCGAAGCCGCCATAATCAGCCGCCTCTTTCGCCTATTCACATTTATCCAGGGAGCTTCGATGACAAAGGCCTGTCTGCTCGCCCTCGCACCCATCCTTGCCTGTTTTGCCCTGCCCTCGGCGCAGGCCCAGGCGGTGTACAAGTGCAGCAGCCCGAAGGGAGAGACCAGCTACCAGTCCATCCCCTGCAGCGAAGGTGAAACCTCGCTGCGCCGGTATGCGTCGCCCTCCCGGTCCAATCCGACCCAGGCCATCTCCGCCGCGCCGGCCGGTCCGGGCCAGCGGCGTGTGCAGGTCCGTTACACCACCACTGCGGCCAACGAAAAGTGCGATAGCGCCAAGGCTCTGCGCACTGCAGCGCTGGGCGCGGCCGGCGCGCAGGCAAGCGCCGATATGCGCGGCAACCTGGACCAGCAGGTCAACGCAGCCTGCCGTTGATGTACGCTGGCACGGCGTGGTTCAAGGCCCAGGTAAAGCTGTTGGATCAGCACCCGCTTCCGATGTCGCCGCTGCTTTCCCTATCCGTATAGGAGAGTCCGTGAGCCAGTTCATCAACAGGGCACTGATCCTCGCGTTCACGCTTGTGCTGCCCTTTGCGGCCTTCGCCCAGAGCGAGCCAGCACTGAAGATCAACAGCACCCAGGTCGTTGGCCTGACCGCGTTGCTGGAAGCACAGCCAAGGCACCCGGAGGCAACCAGTATCCGTGCCTTGCTGCTTGAGTGGGAGGACAGCAGCACCGACGTGGTGGACTACGTCTGCCCGGATGTGTTGGCACCGATACCAGGCAAGGGCACGGCGAATGGCCCCGAGCTGTTGGCACAGTTCATTTTTGGCAGTGCGGCCTTCCAGGTCGCCAATCCTTCGCAGAAGGGCGCGCTGCAACCCTCCCAGCTGGCCGGCATGCGCAGCATGCTCAAGGCATACAAGGTCTTGCTCGCCACCGACGCCAGTGCCCGTATTCCCCGCTTTGATGCGCTCGCGGTGATGGATGCACAAGGCACGTTGCCGGCGTACCTGGAGCCAATAGTGACGCTAGGTTGCAGGTGATGCTTTCGCTGCGTTCAAGCGCAGCGTAGGTTCGTGATCAAACCCGCTGGCACAACATCAATCCTTTCTGCACGGTCTTGCTTCATCGCCGTGCGCGCTTTCAAGCTTCGCTCGCACACCGATCTTGATCGCCCAATTAGTTTCGAATCATGACCACATTGGGTGCGTCATTCGCTCACAACCACCAAAGCCAGACACGCATGAACCTGCAGATCCGCCCTGAAACAGCCAATGACAGCGCCGCCATTGCAGCCGTGACCATCGCCGCATTTGCAGACGCCGCGCACAGCAGCCACACCGAGCAGTTCATCGTGGCCGCGCTGCGCCGCGAAGGGCAGCTCAGCGTGTCACTGGTTGCCGAAAGCGCCGGTGCCGTTGTTGGCCATGTCGCTGCATCGCCGGTCACCATCAACGATGCCCACCTTGGCTGGTATGGCCTGGGCCCGGTGTCGGTGTTGCCATCGCTGCAGGGCCAAGGCATTGGCACGCAGCTGGTCGAGTCCGCGCTTGATCTGCTTCGCCGGCACGGCGCGGCAGGCTGCGTGGTATTGGGGGATCCCGCTTACTACCGGCGGTTTGGATTCGTTGCGACGCCTTCGCTGGCGCTGCCGGGCGTGCCCGCCGAGTATTTCCAGGCCCTTTCGTTTGACGGCACGCTGCCACAGGGAGTGGTTGCCTATCACGCGGCGTTTTCCGCGCAGGAATGAACGGCCGGCACGTCCGGACTGCGCCAGCTTGCCGGCGACGGCATTCGTTGGCAGAGTGATGCCGCTTCATTCATCCGGTCAGGTGGATCTGATCGACGTGCCTCACGCTCGCAGAAAGAATCCCAGGATGCACAGCAGTCGCTCACACATCAGCGCCGGTAGCAGCGCACAACAACCATCGCCGCTACGGCGCGGTGCATCTGTGCTGCTCGGCCTATTGCTCGCCTGCCTGCTGGTGGCCTGCGGCAAGCCCGTTCCCGCGGACAAGCAGGCCTATATCGGCAGCTGGGAATCTGAAACCACATCATTGCTTATCGACGCCAGCGGCCGTGTGGTCTACAAGCACCAGCCCAGCCCGTCGACAAGCACGTCCCTGGATGCACCCATCAAGGCGTACGAAGGCAATGACTTCATCGCCGGGGTTGGGCCCTTGACCACCCGCTTCGTGGTATCGGTGCCGCCGCACCAGGTAGATGGCAGCTGGAAAATGACCGTCGATGGGCAGGAACTCACGCGTCGTTGAGCCTGCAGGCTGACGATCACCACGGCAAACGCTGCTGTCACCCCCTGACATCAAGGTTTACATGATCCGCTCGTTGACCATCGCCCTGCTGCTGTCACCAGCCCTGGTTTGGGCTGCGCCACCGGCGCGGCCGGATCATCAGCAGGTCTACAACGACTGCCTTGCAGAAGCCGGCGGCATCAACAACGGCACGGTCGATGTGTGCTCCAGCGCAGCTTCTGAAGGCGCAAAGGCCGAGATGAACCGCCTGTATCGCGCACTTTACAGCCGGCTGCTGGCCCAGAGCGCAGAGGATGCCGCACAACTGGAGCGTGCGCAGAAGGCCTGGCTGGTATACCGCGACCTGCACTGCCAGCTTGCCGGCTCCTATGTGGGTTCACCGATGTATTCGTTCTGCCCGATGCAGTTGAACATCAGCCGGGTAGGCGAACTGCGTGAACTGGTTGGGGAGTCTTCGGCTCCATAGCTGCCCGGCAGGGACGTTTGATGCCGCTGCCGAGCATGACTCATGCATTACATGCTGGTTCTTTACCCAACGCTGGGCTCGGCAAGCAGCGTCGCCGTGGCCCGGGCACGCGCAACGCACCCGCGAAGCAGCTGATCGGGCACGCAGAACGCTGCCGTGGCACCAGCATAAAAAACATTGCGCCATACTCCGCCTTCATCACTCCATCATCCGCCCAGGCCCGCCCATGACCGACCCGTACAACTCGTCCTCACCGCGCTCGACGACGGCCGCTGTTCTCAATGATTCGATGGTCACCACGGCGCTGGAGCTGCCAGGCTATCGCGCCGTCCGCAACCTCGGGCTGGTACGCGGTATCACCGTGCGTTCGCGTTCCATCGTGGGCAACTTCCTGGGTGGCCTGCAGACCATTTTCGGCGGCAACATCACCATCTACACAGAGCTGTGCGAGCAGGCCCGTGATGAGACCTACCGCGACATGGTGACCCACGCGCGGCAGCTGGGCGCCAACGCGATCATCGGCGTGCGCTACGACGCCACCGAGTTGATGACCGGGCTCACCGAGGTGCTTTGCTATGGCACCGCTGTGGTTGTCGAGCCGCAGCCGAACTGAGCACGGGGACTGAGCGCGCCAATGCACCGCCGATGATGCCCACAGAAACGTCGCCATTAGCAGAGCCTGCCCGCGCATGAGCACTCAGATGCGAACCCGCGTGCTGGCCCAACTCGTTGGCGTCGGGGTCATTGCGCCCACCATGCTGGTGGCGCTGTTCTATAGCGTGCCCGGTGTGATGTTCGCACTGGAGTCGCTCCAGGCTGGCGAGCATGTGGCTGACGCCGTACAGGTCTTGCTGTGCATTGCCGGCGGTTGGCTGGGCATCATCGCGCTATGGCACGCATATGCCGCGCTGAGCAGCGACCCATTGGCCTTCAACAAGACCTTGGTCTGGATCGGCTTCAGTTGCGGCTGCCTGGTGTCGCTGCTGCTGATCGCGACGACAAATGGATCGCTGCTTTTCCGGGTTCTGTTTTTCGGCTGGCCGCTGCTTGGCGTCGCCGTGTTCACGCCCCTGCTGATGCGTCGCCGCCGGCGTCAACCGGCAGCGCCGCCTGCCTGATCAATCGCCAAACCTGAGCCAGAGCCAGAGCCACTATGCCGCGCAACGTCCTTTTCATCTGCAGCCAGAATCGCCTGCGCAGCCCCACCGGCGAGCAGGTTTTCGCCAACTGGCCAGGCATTGAGACCCAGTCAGCCGGGCTGGGCAACGATGCCAATACGCCGGTATCGCCCGAACTGCTGCGCTGGGCAGAGCTGATCTTCGTGATGGAAAAAGCACATCGCAACAAGCTGTCGAAGAAGTTCCGGGCGCACCTGGATGGCAAGCGGGTGATCTGCCTGGATATCCCGGATGACTACGACTATATGGACCCGGTATTGGTGCAGCTGCTCAAGCACAAGGTGACGCGGTTCCTGCCAGTCGCTTGAGCTGGCATGTGGCGTGGGTGCTCGAGTCGGGCGGAACTCCTGCGGCAGCCGGCAGCGGTGATCTCCTCGCCCCCTCCCCCTCTCCGTTGAAGGCAGAGGGGCTTTGGTTCTACGGGCGCTGACAATGCGCTGCAGGCGCCTGGATGGCCCCAGCGAAGGGAACCGGGGCGCTCTTCCCCTGGGAAAACCAGGCCAATCGCAGGCCGTCCGAACCGCACGGAGCAGCCCCTGCGGGGCTGGCTGACCCAACCAACAGTTGCAAAATGCGAATCATTCGCATTTAATTTCCCACTAACATTGCCGCCCGCCTGAGCGCAGTCATGCCCCGCACCGGAAGCGGGCAACGCCCCGCACGTGGTCAATCCTCCAGCTTTCCTCCGTTCAGGCCCACTCATGTACCGCAACCGCACCTCCCCCCGCCCGGCTGCCGCCGCAGGCGCTTCGCTCCCTTTCCGGCTCACCAGCAGCCGCTTGAAAGCGGCCATCTGCCTGGCCCTGGCCGGCAGCTGCGGCAACGCGTTGGCTGCAGCACCGGCGGCCAACGACACCATGCAAACCGACACCGCTACCCAACTGGATACGGTGCGGGTGGTATCGCAGCGCGCCAACCGGGTCAGCAACGGTGCCACCAACCTTGATCTGGACATCAAGGAAACCCCGCAGTCGATCAGCGTGGTCAGCGGCGAACAGATGCAGCAGTTCGGCATCGACAACCTCAACGATGCGCTGCGCCTGGCCACCGGCATCCAGGTAGAGGAATGGGAAACCAACCGCACCAACTACGTGGCGCGCGGCTTCGATATCAAGAATACCCAGATCGACGGCGTCGGCCTGCCCAACGACTGGGGCATCGTCACCGGTGCGATGGACGCCTATGGCTACGAGAAACTGGAAGTGATCCGCGGCGCCAATGGTCTGCTCACCGGCGTGGGCAACGCCTCGGGCACCATCAACTATGTGCGCAAGCGCCCTACCAACGAGGCCAAGGGCCAGCTGGGCGTGAGCGTGGGTTCCTGGGGCAAGCGCCGCGTTGAAGTGGACTATGCCACCCCGTTCACCGAAGACGGCCGCTGGGCAGGGCGGGTAGTGGCCGCGCACGAAGACGGCGACTCCTATCTGCGCGGCTTCAATACCGATCGCAATTTCTTCTACGGCGTGGTCGATGGCCAGATCGGCGACAACGGCACGCTGACCTTGGGCTACTCGTGGCAGAAGGCCAACAGCGACCAGAACATGTGGGGCGCACTGACCTTCGTCAACGCCGACGGCAGCCAGGCCTCCTGGCGGCGCAGCGCGTCCACCACCCAGGACTGGACGTACTGGGATACCAAAACCGAAACCGCGTTCGCCGAATACACCCATCAGCTCGGCGCGGATTGGCAGGTCAAGGCGTCGTACAACTACCGCAAGCTCGGCAGCGATGACCAGCTGTTCTTCGCCTACACCACCACCGGCCTGGATGCGCTTACCGGCGAAGGCCTGGTGGGTTGGTCGTACAAGGGCATCGACGAAGGCAGTTCGCACCTGGGCGATATCACCTTGAACGGCCGCTTCCAGTTGTTCGGCCGCGAGCAGGAAGCCATGTTCGGTTTCAGCATCGCCAAGAGCGCGGAGACCACCTGGGACCACCCGGTGGATGGCAGCGATCCTTCGTTTGGTGCATTGCCCGCCTTCCCCTATGCAGGCAACGCCATTGCCGAGCCGCAATGGGGCCCACGCACCAAGGCCAGCTGGACCAACCAGCGCCTGAAGCGCGGTTACGGCGCCACCCGCTTGAGCTTTACCGATCGGCTCAAGGCCGTGGTCGGCGTCAACTGGGCCGAGTATCACCGCGACGGCAACAACGGCGTGGCCTTCAGCCAGACCGAGGACAACGTCAGCCCGTACGCCGGCCTGACCTGGGACTTCAACGACAGCGTGCTGGGCTATGTCAGCTACTCCGACATCTACCAGCCGCAGGACCAGTACGACATCAAGCATGTCTACCTGGACCCGACCAAGGGCGTGAACTACGAAGTCGGCGTCAAGGCCGAATGGCTGGACCGCCGCCTGCTGACCACGCTGGCCCTGTTCAAAGCCAAGCAGGAAAACCTGGCCACCTATGGCGGCTATGACTTCGCCACCGCCAACTACTGGTACTACGGCGTGGACGTGGAGTCCAAGGGCGTGGAGTTCGAAGCCACCGGCAAGCTCAGCGACAACACCAGCCTTGTACTGGGCTATACGCAGTTGAAGATGAGCAACCAGGACGGTGGCAGCACCTATACCTGGGTGCCGCGCCGCACCGCCAACCTGATGCTGACCTCACGCCTGCCCAGTTACGAAGCGCTGTCGTTCGGGCTGGGTGGCCGCTGGCAGAGCGATACCTCCACCAAGGAGAGCTACACAAACATGGTGGTGCGCCAGGGCAGCTACGCGGTGCTCAATGCCTTCATCGCCTGGGATGTACTGCCCAATGCGACGGTGCGCGCCAACATCAACAACCTCACCGATCAGAAGTACATCAACAGCCTGTATCAGATTGGTTACTACGGTGCACCACGGAATTACCAGCTGAGTTTTGACTGGCGATTCTGAGGACGGCGGATAGCACAGCAGTCATAGCTTTTGGCTTTTGGCTTTTGGCTTTTGGCTTTTGGCTTTTGGCTCTTGGCTGTTGGCTTATTGCTCTTGGCTCTTGGCTTTTGGCTTCTGGCTCTTGGCTTTTGGCTTTTGGCTTTTGGCTTTTGCTCCATCCCCTCTCCCCTTGCGGGAGAGGGTGCCCCGAAGGGGCGGGAGAGGGGTAGCACTTCGCTGCCAACATTACCCCCTCCCCGACCCTCGCCCTCTCCCCAACCCCTGTCCCGGAGGGAGAGGGGCTTCAAGCATCGCTTCACCCGAACCGACACGACACCATGTCCCAACCAACCACCATCGCCACGCCCTCCCGCTCACGACGCCAGATCGTGCTGCGCGTATTGGCTGCCATGTTCGGCGGCTACGTCTTTGCCTGGGGCACGGTGGCGTTGGCGACCTGCCTGTTGTTCGCGGCCAAGCTCGACTTCCACGACGCCGAGTTCCTTGGTGCCTTCATCGGCCTGCTCGCCTACGTGACGGTGTTCCTGTGGAGCATCGCGACCCGGCGCCTGCTGCGCGTCTGGGTCGTCCTGTTCGGCGGCGGGCTGTTGATGGCGGGCGCTGCATCGTTGGTCCAATCCCTGCTCGCATGACCGGAGAAGCCCATGTTCAATAGTTTCCGGCAAGCAATGGCGTGGCTGCACACCTGGTTCGGCCTGGTGCTGGGTTTCGTGCTGATGGCAGCGTTCTTCTTTGGTGCGCTGTCCGTCTTCGATCGGGAAATCGATCGCTGGGCGATACCCGCCACCCGCATCGAGCCGCAGCCGATGCCGTCCTTCGAGAAGGTGCTGCGGCCCGCCTTCGAGCGCATGCAGCCGAACAAGCAAGCCATCGACGCCATGCGCCCGCGTGTCAACGGGCCGATGCCCACGCACTTCGACAAGATCGCCAGTTGGAGCGCCTACACAACCCATCGCGATCCGGTCCTGGCGTTGTATGCCGGCTATCAGGTGCCAAACGCCAAGGACCCGGAAGAACTGATCTGGGCCTACGCCACCATCGATCCACGCGATGGCAACGTATTGCCCGACGACCGTCTCAAGATCGGCAGCGGCTTTTTCTTTCCGCTGCATTATGGGCTGACCCTGGACTGGAAAAACCTGGGCATCTGGATCGTCGGCTTCTCCGCATTGGTGATGCTGGCCGCGCTGATCAGTGGCGTGGTGATGCACCGGAAAATCTTCCGCGAGTTTTTCACTTTCCGCCCAGGCAAGGCGAGGCTGCGCAGCGTGCTGGACCTGCACAACCTCACCGGTGTGGTCGCATTGCCGTTCCATTTCTTCTTTGCACTCACCGGCCTGCTGATCTTCGCCGGCACCTATTACTTTCCGGTTGGGCATACCCAGTTGCACGATCTGCATGATCTGCACGAACGGACCGAAGCGCAGGAAACTGGCCTGCCGCATCAGCGCGCAGGCGTCGCCGCAGGGCTGGCATCGGTGGATGCGATGGTCGCGCAGGCCCAGCGACGCTGGGAAGCCAATGACAAGGCTGGCGATGTCGGCTTCCTGGTGCTGCAGCATGTTGGCGATGCCAATGGCTACGTCAGCGTCTATCGTGCCGGCACCGACCGTATCGCACTGGTCGGCGATGGCATCCATTTCAAATCCTCGGACGGCACGCTGATCCGCGAGGACCCGGCCGCCACCCCGGTTGCACGCATGGCCGAGTTCCTCACCGGCCTGCACCTGCAGCACTTCCGCCATTGGTTGCTGCGTTGGCTGTACGTGTTTGGCGGGCTTGCAGGTGCCGTGTGCATTGCCACCGGTTTCATCTTCTTCGTCGAAAAGCGCAAGCGCCAGCACGCTCAGCAAGGCAGCCAAGGCGCGCGCATCGTGGATGCGTTGGCAGTGACAACGGTAACCGGCATGGTCCTGGCCACGCTCGGCATCCTGATCGCCAACCGCCTGCTACCCGATGCCCTGCCCGGCCGTGGCGACTGGGAACGCTATGCATTCTGGGCAGTGTGGGCGCTGGCGCTGGTACATGCCGGCATACGTAACGCGCCGGTGGCGCACGGCCTGAGCAACCCGGCATGGCGCGAGCAGACCTGGGCCATCGCGGTGATGGCAGTCGCAGCGGCAGCCTTGAACTGGATCACCACCGGTGACCACCTGCTGCGTACGTTGTCGCGCGGCTATTGGCCGGTGGCGGGCATCGATCTGTTCCTGCTCGGTAGCGCGGCCGTCGCCGCCATTGCTGCGCGCAAGCTTGACCAGCGCGCGCATGCAAAACAGGCCGCACACCGGGAGAACGCACATGCATGACCTGTCCGCCAACCTGATGCTGGGCGCGGCGTTGTTGAGCAGTCTTGCCGGCATGGCCTGGCTGGCGCTGTCGATGCAGGTGCATGCATTGCAGGTGTGGCCGCGAGAGCCATCGCCCAGCGCCCTGCGCTTGTTACGCATTCTTGGCAGTTGCAGCATCTGCATTGCATTGGCGCTGTGCCTGGCGACGGATCACGCAACGATGGCGGTGCTGGTCTGGGTGATGGCCTTGAGCGCTGCAGCGATGCTGGTGGCGTTTGCGCTGTCCTCGCGACCGCAGCGCTTGCGCGTGTTTGCGCCTTGGATCAGGTAACAGCGCAGCCAACAGACAATGATTGCTGGCTGCCAAGCTCAGCGCTGTTCACCGATGTGCTCACGATACGCTGCAGCTTCCGCATGCAGCCATTCGCGGAATGCCTGGAAGCCACGGTGGTTGCTCGAGCGCTCCGGATAGACCAGCCAGTGCGACCACGCTGTCTTGAGGCGTTGATCGGACAACAGCAGCAACTGGCCTGACTGCAGCAGCAGCTGCGCGCGCGTCACCCGCCCGAGCGCCACCCCAACGCCTTCCAATGCCGCACGGTGGTGCGATTCGGAGTCATCGAAGATGGCAACGTAGCGCTTGGGCGCCTTTGCGCCGGTCAATGCGAACCAGCGGTCCCATTCGCCATCCGGGTCACCCAGCAACGGCCATTCCGCCAGCGGCTTCGCCCCAATGCCGCCCATGCGTTCCACCAGTGCCGGGCTGGCCATCGGCACCAGCCACTCATCGATCAAGGGCTCGGCGATCACGCCTGGCCAGCGACCATCGCCGATGCGCATCGCCCCGTCGAACTGCAGCTGCCGTTCGAAATCGATCAACAGCTGATTGGATTGCAGGTTGATCTCGATCTGCGGATGCGCCGCCACGAAACGGCCCAGCCGCGGCACCAGCCACGCCGACGCCATCGTCGGCACCGCACTGATCGACAACACGCAATCGCGGCGCGCCTGGAACGGGCGGAAGACCTCGTTGATCGCATCCAGATGCGGGCCGACCTGATCGAGCAGACGTCGCCCTTCCTGCGTCGGTGCCACACCGCGCGCCTGCCGCAACAGCAACGGATAGCCGAGGCGCTGCTCCAGCTGCCGCATCTGGTGGCTCAAGGCGCTGACGGTGACGTTCATCGCCTCGGCGGCACGCGACATGTTGCCCATGCGTGCAGCAAGCACGAAACCCTGCAGGAACTGGAGTGGCGGCCTGGACATTGGACTTGAGTTATTCTCAATACGAGCTTGAAGGATGCTCGCTTTTACGGACTATAGCCCGGAACTAACCTCAATCCACTCTCAACACGGAGCAGGAAAATGAGTGTTTTTACCGATCTGCTGTTCATGCACGGGCATATCGCCAATGTCGAGCTGGCCAGGCAACTGGCGGGCGAAAACGGCACAGCCGCCGCAGCAGAGGGGGCAAGCGATAGTGGCAAGACGCGCAGGGATGAGCGCGGCCATGAACCCGCAGAGGCCCCGGCGCACGCGATGTCCCTGCCAACGGGCGCCTGCTCGAATCGTTGAAAGCTGCCCGTTCCGATCCACCTCCAGCAGCGCAGGCCAGTCTCTCAGCCATCAACCACGCCGCTACTTGGTATGGTTCAACAAATGAAAACTCACCCCTGGCGCGGTCGTGCGGCCGCCTTGCTCACCACCGTCGTGATTCTGTGCATCGTCTCCAGCCCGGAACTGGCTACCTTGGCGCCTGTGCTGGATGCATTGGGGCTGGACGTGCTGTTCGCGCTTTTCTCCGCACAGCTGATGGTGATTGTTTCGGATGTGCTGCTGCCGCATGCACGGCATTTCCATCAGCGCTGGGGCCGGCGCGCGTTGAAGCCGGTTGGTGATGCGCTGCTGTGTGCAGCGGGTGGCTATCTGCGGCAATTGGTCGGGCATGTGCGGCTTGCCGGGATGCCAGCGCGCGTTGCTAGCCCTAGTTTGTGGGAGCGGCGTAAGCCGCGAAGCTGACGGAATTGAAACCATCCGCATCTTTGCCAACTGATGATGCATCGGCTTCGCGGCTTACGCCGCTCCTACAAAGGCAAGGAAGCCATGTTGCTGCTTGCGGCTTGCTTGACGCGCTTTCGCCTACCCTCACCCCAACCCCTCTCCCGGAGGGAGAGGGGCTTCAGGGCTTAACGACAAAGGCCCGCCAATGGCGGGCCTTTGCGTTTGCTGCGTACTGCGAAGAAACCGCTGGCGCGATTACTTGGCGGCAGCTTCCTCGGCCTTCGGGATCGAGGCTTCGGTGGTGATGCGGATCTTGACGTCGTCGCTGACGGCCGGGGCGTAGGCGCCCACGCCGAAATCGCTGCGCTTGAGGGTGGTGGTGGCATCGAAGCCGACCGACGGCACCTTGGCCATCGGGTGCTCACCGGCACCGTTGACGGTCACGTCCAGCACCACCGGCTTGGTGATGCCCTTGACGGTCAGGTCGCCGGTCACGGTCAGCTTGTTGGTGCCGGCGGCTTCCACCTTGGTGCTCTTGAAGGTAGCGGTCGGGAACTTGGCGGCATCAAAGAAATCGGCGCTGCGCAGGTGCTCGTCGAACTTGGCGGTGAAGCTGTTCAGGCCGCTCAGCGGCAGGGTCACTTCCACGCTGGACTTGCTCACGTCAGCTGCGTCGTACACCAGGGTGCCGTCCGCGTTGCCGAAGTGGGCGCTCGGGTTGGAGAAGCCCATGTGGCTCCACTGCACCAGCACGTCGGTGTGGGTCGGGTCGAGCTTGTAGGTGCCGGCGGCGATCTGGATCGCAGCAGCTTCCGGGGCAGCCGGCGCAGCAGCAGCGGCATCGGCCGGCGCAGCGGCGGTTTCGGCCGGGGCGGCAGCCGGGGCAGCGGTGTCAGCCGGCTTGGAGCAGGCGGTGATGGCAGCGGCCAGGGCCAGCGGGAGCAACAACTTGGTCATAGCGGACATGGATCTCTCCTTGGAGGTGATAGACGGATTATTTTCGACAAGCAAGGCGTCAGCCGGTGTGACGGAGGCCGTGTGGAACACTTCAGCAATCAGGCGATGCGCGCGGCTTCGTCGAAGGAAAGCCGCGGCAAGCGCGGGAAGATGCCGGACGGGTCGCCATAACCCAGGTTGACGAGGAAATTGGACTTGATGGCGGTGCCGGCAAAAAACGCTTCATCCACCTTGGCCGGGTCAAAGCCCGACATCGGGCCGGCATCCAGGCCCAGCGCGCGCGCGGCCAGGATCAGATAGGCACCCTGCAGGCTGCCGTTGCGGAACGCTGCCTCGTGGCGGCCTTCGCGCGGGCCATCAAACCAGGCCTTGGCGTCGGTGTGGGGAAACAGGTAGGGCAGCTTCTCGTGGAAATCCAGATCAAAGCCAACGATCACCGTGACCGGAGCCGCCAGGGTCTTGGCCAGGTTGCCCTCGGACAGGGCTGGCGCCAGCTTCTGCTTGGCTTCGGCCGATTTGACGAACACAAAACGCGCCGGGCTGGCATTGGCGGAGGTGGGTGCCCACTTCAGCAGGTCGTACAGGGCCCGCAGCTGGCTGTCCTCGACCGGGCGGTCCTGGAACGTGTTCTGGGTGCGGGCGGTGCGGAACAGCTGGTCAAGCGCGGCATCGTTGAAGATGTCGGACATGGAAACTCCGTGATGAATTGGCTACGGTCGTGACATTGCACCAGTCAGCCCGGGACAATGACACACCGATCAGAGGTCGCAGTGTAGAGCCCTCTGGCTGTTGCAACACCCAGCCTTTTTGAAACGAATTAATGCCATACGCGAAACGATCGACGCTCCCCTGGACGATCACCGACGGCCGCGCCGGCAACGTGCGCCAGGCGGTGGCGCTGGCGTCTGCGCTGGGCCTTGGCGGCCAGCAGCGCCTGCAACTGCAGCCACGCGCCCCTTGGCGCTGGCTGGCCCCGCGCCTGCTGCCGGGTGCCGCGCGGGGCTTTGGCCCGCAGTTCGCGCAACTGATCGGCAACGTGCCAGCCTTGGCAATTGGCTGCGGCCGGCAGGCTGCGGGCGCATTGCGGGTGCTGCAGCACGCCGGCAGCCGCACCGTACAGATCCTTGATCCGCGCATTTCTCCGCGCCACTGGGACCTGCTGGTGGTGCCCGAACACGACCGCCTGCGCGCGGACAATGTGCTCACCCTGCTGGGCAGCCTCAACCCGGTCAGCGATGACTGGCTGGCCTGGGGCCGGGCCGCCTTCTCCAGTTTCGAGCAGTTGCCGGGGCCGCGCACCGCCTTGCTGGTGGGCGGCCCTACCGATCACGCGCCGTGGCAGGACAGCGACATCCAGCCGCTGTTCCAGCAGCTGGCTGCGCGCATCCGCGCCGACGGCGGCAGCGTGCTGGCCACCACCTCGCGGCGCACCCCACGCGCGGTGACCGCCGCCTTGCTGCGTGCCTTCGACGACGTGCCTGGGGTGATTTGGGCCGATGGCGGCGATGGCTCCAATCCCTATGCCGGGCTGCTCGGCTGGGCCGACCGCATTGTCTGCACGCCGGACTCGGTCAACCTGCTGTCCGAAGCCTGTGCCACGCGTGTGCCGGTGGGGGTGCTGCTGGGTGCGCGCGCGCAGGAGCGGATGGCACGCTTCCAGCGGGCCTTGCGCGAGCGCGGGCGGTTGTTGGATGGGCTGGCGGCCTTGGATGCCGATCTGGATGTGGCGGTTGAACCCTTGCGTGAGACCACCCGGATCGCGGCTGAGGTGAAGCTGCGCTTGGGGTTGTGAGGACAAGCGCGACGGCCGCACGGCAGCATGCGTAGACAGGGAAGAAACACCCGCCCGCGTCATGCCCCCGCCATCAATCGCCTAGAATGGCGTCTGATTTTCTGATTGGAGCAGGCCCCATGCCTTCCTTTGACGTCGTATCCGAAGTTGACAAGCACGAGCTGACCAACGCCATCGACCAGGCCAACCGCGAGCTGTCCACCCGCTTCGATTTCAAGGGTGTGGCCGCAAGCTTCGAGCAGGACGGCGAGAAGCTGATCAAGCTCACCGCGCCCACCGATTTCCAGCTCAAGCAGATGTCGGACATCCTCAAGCAGCGCCTGGCCGCGCGCAACATCGACTTCCGCTGCATGGAGTTTGGCGACATCGAGACCAATCTGGGTGGCGCCCGCCAGCAGGTGACGGTCAAGCAGGGCATCGAGCAGAAGCTGGCCAAGCAGATCGCCGCCAAGATCAAGGAATCCAAGATCAAGGTCGATACCCAGATCAATGGCGACAAGCTGCGCGTCAACGGCAAGAAGCGCGACGATCTGCAGGAAGTGATGGCGCTGCTGAAGAAGGGCGACTTCGAACAGCCGCTGCAGTTCGACAACTTCCGCGATTGATGCAAACCCCGTTGCAACAAACCCGCTGCAGCAGGCTCAACCGGTCTGCTGCAACTTGCGGTACAGGGTGGTGCGCGAAATACCCAGCTGACGTGCCGCGGCGCTGAGATTGCCGGCATGCGCCGCCACCGCCTCGCGCACCGCCTGTGCGCCCTGGCTACGTAGCGAACCCGTCGCTGCCACCGCAACCGCTCGGCTACTGGCACGTGCGCGCACCGGCCCGCGCAGGTACTGCACCTGCAAGGCGCTGTCCGCATGCAGCGGCACCCGGTGCACCGGCCCGGCCTGCAACAGACGGCGGCGCTGGTGCACGCTGGCTTCGGCAAACACGCCATCCAAGCTCATCAACGGCAAGGCACCGCTACGCGGCAGGCCAAGAATGCGTCGTGCCACGCTGTTGGCGGCACGCAGCCGGCCGTCCTCGCCCACCGCCAGCACACCCTGCAAGGGAGTACCCAACCAGCGCGCGTCGTGCTGCACGGCCAGTAGATGGCAGTCACGCTGCTGCTGGATCAACTGGTTCTCTATCGACAACGCGGCCTGGCGGAAGTAGCCGCGCAGCAACTCGCTGTCACGCTCGCCGATGCCGGTGATATCCAGTGCGCCCAGTACTTCACCATCGGCGCCGTGCAGTGGCACGCTCAGGCAATAGACCTGCGAGAACTCATCAAGGTAATGCTCGTTGCCGCGCACCAGGGCCGGCGCATCCTCGGCCAGTGCGCAGGACGGCGCGGTGGTACCGATCTCGATCTCACGCACGCGCCGCCCGAGCTGGATCGGCCGCAGTATCGCCTCATCTCCAAGACCGTGCTCGCGTTGGGCGATGATCAGACCATCACGGTTGACGCAGAACAGCGTCCAGCGGCGGCCACCAAAGGCCGCCCACAGATCATCCATGTCCTGCCGCACGCAACGCGCCAGCAAACGATCCGAAGGGTCCTCCAGGCGCAGTCTGCGCTGTGCCAAGCTGGAATACTGCGGCGCATCGTCAGGCCGCACCCCCGCCTGTCTTGAGCGCTCCCAGGAGCGCAGCACGGCCGGCGCCAGCAACTGTGCGGGCAGACTGCCGCCGTCCGCGAAGCGCTGCCGTGCCGCTGCAAGGCGTTGCTGCTGTTGCACGAGCATGGTGGGCAATGGGCGTCCTCCAGACAACTGCACCCAGCCTACACCTCGCTCGCCGACTGAATCGCCATCGCGGGCCAGCGCGGCCCGCGATGGTTTGTTCCATCAACCGATCTTGAGAATCGGCTTCAAGGTGATGCCCTTGGTACTGTCCTCGGCCGCCTGGTTGATCTGTTCCAGTGGATAGAACTTCACCAGCTTGTCGAATGGGAAGCGGCCCTGCTGGTACAGCTGCACCAGCTGCGGAATGAACACCTTGGGCACGCTGTCGCCTTCAACGATGCCGCGGATGCTGCGGCCCCCCAGCAGCAGGTTGTTGATGTCGAACGCAGCCTTGGTGCCCAGCTTGGGCGCACCGACCACACCGATCACGCCGAGGCCGGCCAACGCCTCGATGCCCTGCTCCAATACTTCCGGACGGCCGGTGGATTCCAGCGCGAAATCAGCACCGCCGCCGGTGATGGCACGCACCGCTTCGATCACATCCACCTCGCGGCTGTTGATCGTATGGGTTGCGCCCAGTTCCTTGGCCAGTTCCAATCGCGACGGCACCACATCGATGGCGATGATGGTGGTGGCACCGGCCACGCGCGCGGCCATCACCGCGCTCAATCCCACCGCACCCGCACCATAGGACGCAAAGCTGCTGCCCGCACCAACCTTGAGCGAGTTGATCACCGCACCAGCGCCGGTCTGGATGCCGCAGCCAAGCGGGCCGAGCAGTTCGATCGGAGCATCGGCGGGCACCTTGATCGCATTGTTCTCCCGGCTCAACGCATAGGTGGCAAAGGAGGATTGGGCGAAGAAGTGATCGTGCAGTGGCTGCCCGTGCGGGTCCTGGATGGCAGTGCTGCCATCCAGTTCACCACCGCCGAAATTCAAACCGTAGAAATCCTTGCAATAAGCAGCATGGCCGCCGCTGCAGGGATTGCAATGCCCGCAGGCGCCGTAGGTGAGCACCACGTGGTCGCCTACTTTCAGATCCTTGACACCCGGACCCAGCGCCTCGATCACGCCCGCGCCTTCGTGGCCGAGCACTGCCGGCAACGGCACCGGATAGTACTGGTCGCGTACGATCAGGTCGGTATGGCACAGGCCGGTCGCAACGACACGCACAAGCACCTCGTCATCCTTGGGCCCGCGTATGCGGGCTTTCTCGATGGTGAACGGCTTTTCCTTCTCGCGCACCACCGCCACGGTGATGTCACGCAGTTCTGCAGATGCACTCATGGGTTTCTCCTGTTCAGAGTGGATAGGCCGGGGCTTCGCCCTTGATGGTCAGCCACTGCCATTGGGTGAACTCTTCGATGTTGGCCGGGCCACCGATGCTGCTGCCATTGCCGGAGGCGCCGACACCACCAAACGGATTGATGACCTCGTCATTCACGGTCTGGTCGTTGATATGCAGGATGCCGGTGTGCAGTTGCTCACCCAGCTTCAAGGCACGGCCAATATTGCTGGAGACGATCGCCATCGACAGACCGTACTCGGTGTCGTTTGCCAGCGCTGCGGCGTCCTCATCAGTGTCGAACGGCACCACCACCGCCACCGGCGCGAAGATCTCCTCACGGAAAGCGGGATTGGTCTTGTCCACGCCACTGAGCACGGTCGGCTCGAAGAACAGATCCTTATAGGTGCCGCCGGTTTCCAGCGTCGCCCCGGCGGCCGCCGCCTCGGCCACCACGCGCGCGGCATGGTCACGCTGTTGCGCGTTGATCAAGGGGCCGAGCGCGACATCGGCAAGCGCCGGGTCACCGACGGTCAGCGACTGCGCCTTGGCGATGAGCTTTTCCAGGAATTTCGCGTAGATGCCGCGTTGGACCAACACGCGCCCGGTGGCCATGCAGATCTGCCCCTGATGCAGGTAGACGCCCCAAGCGGTATTGGCAACAGCGAGGTCGATGTCGGCATCGTCGAGCACGATCAACGCATTCTTGCCGCCAAGCTCCAGTGAGACTTTCTTCAGATGGCGGCCGGCTGCTTCGCCGACCTTGCGACCGGCAGCGGTGGAGCCGGTGAACTGGATCATGGCGATGTTGGGATCACTGGTCAGCGCGGCACCGGCCGCACCATCGCCCGGCAGCACATGCAATACACCGGCCGGCAGCCCGGCCAGCTCAAACAGGCGGGCGATAACGAAGCCACCGCAGACCGCCGTGCGCGGATCGGGCTTGAGCACCACCGCATTGCCCAACGCCAGCGCCGGTGCCACCGCGCGCATCGCCAGGTACAGGGGGAAGTTGAACGGGGAGATCACACCCACTACACCCAGCGGCCGCCGCCGTGCCAGATTGAGCCGCCCCGACGCCGACGGCAGGATCTCGCCAACGCTGCGCGAAGGCAGCGCTGCAGCCTCCTGCAAGGCCTTGGTGCTTACCTTGTTCTCGAAGCCGGCCTTGAGCTGGGTCGAACCGGATTCACGCACCAGCCAGTCGATGATCTCGGCGGCATGTTCATCGGCCAGCTGCGCGGCCCGGCGCAGCACATCGGCACGGGTTTCATAGGGTGCATTGGCCCAGTCACGCTGTGCCTTGGCGGCAGCGGCGGCCGAGCGCGCGATCTGCGCCGGGTCGGCCATCGCGATACTGCCGAGCACCTTGCCGGTGGCCGGCTCGATCACATCCTGCTGGCTGCTGCCAGCCTGCCATTGACCATCAAACTGCTTGCCCGCCCATAGCGCGGGGGGAAGAAATACCTGTTCTGCCATTGCCTGTACTCCTAGCGTGGTCTGTGCCGACATTGAATACCTGCGCCCGGCAGCTGCCTATTAGCCTCCGGCGAGATCCTTGCAAGCCGCTGAAACCATGGGATTTTCCACAATGCACGCTGTCCAGTTTGTGGACAGTGAACGCCAGTGCGATGACAGCACGACGGCAGCCAACGCCGATGACCACTACAATCGCCTGCCTTGCCAGCCCAGGCTCCAGCCATGAACGAACCAGCCATGAACGAAGAAGCCGCCATCGATCCCATCGCCGTCACCCGCAACTGGGTGGAGAAGGCCGTGATCGGATTGAACCTGTGCCCGTTCGCCAAGGCGGTCTACGTCAAGCAGCAGGTGCGTTTCGTGCTCAGCGATGCCAGCACGCCCGAGGCGCTGCTGGAGCAGTTGGCCGAGGAGCTGGTGTTGTTGCGCGACACCCCGGCCGAGCAGATCGACACCACGCTGATCATCCACCCGGACGTTCTGGAAGATTTCCTGGACTACAACGACTTCCTCGAGAACGCCGATGCGGCGGTGGAGGCCTTGGATCTGCAGGGCATCCTGCAGGTGGCCAGCTTCCACCCGCAGTACCAGTTCGCTGGTGCGGCGCCAGATGATGTGAGCAATTACACCAACCGTTCGCCCTACCCGACCCTGCACCTGCTGCGCGAAGACAGCGTGGAGCGCGCGGTGGCCGCGTTCCCGGACCCGGATGTGATTGTCGAGCGCAACATCGCCACGCTGGACCAGCTGGGCGTGGACGGCTGGCATCGCGTGTTGGGCGGCGGTGAAGGCAACGCCTGAGAGATGACCTGTAGTGGGGGGGGGGGGGGGGGGGGGGGGGGGGGGGGGGGGGAGGCAGGGGAGGCCCGGGTGCGCGGAGAGGAGCGGGGGGGGCCGCGCGGCGCCGCGGGGGCGTTACCGGTAAGGCCTCATGCCGAGCATGGCTCGGCACTACAGGTGAGGCCTACGCTGCTCCTACCGGCAGCCATTGCTGCAGCAGCTCGCGCACGTCGTGCAGCGAGGCAGTGATGTGGTGGCCGTAGCCGCGCACTTCTTCGTCCGGCTCCAGCAGGTCCGGAATCTGGATCGTGGTCATGCCGGCAGCCAAGGCAGCACGCACGCCGGTTGGTGAATCTTCCAATGCCAGACAATGCTCCGGAGCGATGCCCAACCCATGCGCGGCGTGCAGATAGATATCCGGGGCCGGCTTGGAATGGGCAACATCGCTGCTGGTGGCAACGAACTGGAAATACGGCAGCAGCCCGGCTGCCTCCAGCTTGCGCTGGGCCAGCGGTGAACGGGTGGCGGTAGCCACCGCGCGCGGAATATCGTGCTCGCGCAACAACTCCAGCAACTCGATGATGCCCGGTCGCAGCGGCACGCCGGCATCGACGATGCCGGCATAGCGCGCATAGGAGTCGGCCAGCAGTGCGTCGGTGCGTTCCATGCCCAACACATCGGCCAGCTTCTGCCGGGTGGTCGCGTCGGAGGAACCAATCAAGGACAGCAGCAGCGGCCGCGGCAATGCATAGCCATGATCCTGCGCGGTCTGTTCCAGGCAGCCCATCAGCGCACGCTCGCTGTCCAGCATCAGGCCGTCCATGTCGAACACCAGCGCCAGCGGGCGCGACAGCAGTTCCATCAGGCCTGCTCTCCAAACAGTACCGCCAGATCGGCGGCATCAAGCTGACGCCATTGACCTTCAGGCAGATCGCCCAGGCCCAGGCCGCCGATGCGCGAACGGTGCAGCGCCTGCACGTGGTTGCCCACCGCAGCGAACATGCGGCGCACCTGGTGGTAACGACCTTCGTGCAGTGTCAGTCGCGCGGCGCGCGGGCCCAGCACCTCAAGTTCGGCGGGCAGCAAGGGCTTGTCGTCCGATTCCAGCAACAGCGCGCCGCTGGCGAACTGCGCGGTCTCGCTACCGCTCAGGTCTTCCGCCAGCTGCGCTTCATAGACCTTGTCCAGCTTCGACTTCGGCGACACGATGCGGTGCAGCAGCTGGCCGTCATCGGTCATCAGCAACATGCCCGAGGTGTCGCGATCGAGGCGACCAACGCTGGACAGCACCGGGTCGCGGTCACGGAAACGCTCGGGCAGCAGCTCATAGATCAGGCGGCCATGGTCCTTGGTCGAACAGGTATAGCCGGCCGGCTTGTGCAGCATCAGGATCAGGCCCGGCGGCGGGTCCAGCACCTCGCCATCGATGCGGATGGTGTCGTGCTCGACCTTATCGTCGGCATACAGCACCTCGCCCTGCGCATCGGTGATGCGGCCTTCGCGGAACATCTGCTGCACCTGCTTGCGGCTGCCGTAACCAAGGTTGGCGATGTGCTTGACCAGCTTCATGCGCGGCCCCGGGTGCCGACGATGACCTTGAAACCATCGCGTTCGGCAGCAACCCGCACTTCACCAAAGCTCTCGGTCAGGATCTGCTCGTAGGGCAGATGGCGGTTGGCGACCATGAACAACTGCCCGCCCGGACGCAGCGACTGCGCAGCCACGGCGATGAAACGGCGGCCGATGTCGGGCCGGTCTTCGCGCGCCGGGGTGTGGAACGGCGGGTTGGAGACGATGAAATCGTAGCGGCCATCGATGCCGGCGGTGACGTCCTGCCAGCGGAAATCCAGCTTCACCTGCGCGCCGGCATCGGCCAGGTTGTGGCGGGCCAGGGCCAGCGCACGTGCCTCGGCTTCGTACAGATCCAGCGCGGTGACCTTGGGGCAGCGCGCCAGCACTTCGGCCGACAGATAGCCCCAGCCAGCACCCAGATCGGCACCACGGCCGGCCAGGTCCGTCGGCAGCTGTTCCACCAACAAGGCCGATGCCGGATCGATGCGGTCCCAGGCAAACACGCCGGGACGGCTCAGGAAGCGACCGTCGACGATCTTGCGCGGCGCATCCAAGGCCGCCCAGCGCTTGTGCAGCGCCACGTCGTGCTGGCCTTCGGCCGGCAGCGACCAGTAGGCGCGGCAGTGGTTCTTGGTCAGCGTGCCGCCCAGCCCGGCCAACTGCTGCAGGTCGCTTTCACCGGAGCGTGCGCCTTCGTTGTTGGACTGGCAGGCGAGGATGATGCCGCCCGGGGCCAGCTTGCCCAGCGCCTGTGCAAACAGCGCGCGGGCTTCGTCGCGCTGCCGCGGCGGCAGTACCAGTACCAGCGCATAACGCTCGTCGGACTGCTCCAGCGCCTGCTCATCGCGCACTTCCCAGCCACTGCGCTGCAGCGCCTCGGCAAACGGGCGGAAACTCTGTGCGCAGACCAGCTGGTTACTGTCTGCATGCTCGCGCAGCGGCCAGCCATCGCGGGCGCGCAGGAACAGGACCGGCCCCTGCGGCCAGCGCAGGCCAGCCTTGGAGAACGGGAGGAACAGGGTTTCCAACGGAGCGTCGTGCGGAGCGGGCATGCCGGTAATTCGTCTAGCAGGGCCGGCCATTCTACCGGGCCGGCCGCCAGCACCGGCCCCGCGCAGCTGAATGGGTGCCAGTGAGGTGCGACGTCAAGCCTCAGCGGCCGGCAGATGCAGTACCTGCAATACGCTGTCCAGCCACACCACATGCTGTTGGCAGGCCCGTAGCAGGTCTTCCAGGCGCACCATTGCGTTGACCCCGGGCTCCTCGTTGTGGTCGGCGAAGTGCTGCAACGCCGGCTGCGCGGTGACCGTGCCAGCCACGCGGCTGCCATCCTTGAGGACCAGCATGACCCGGGCCTGCTCCGGCAACTCGCCAAGCAAGGCCTCCAGCGCTGCGATCAGCATCGGGTCGGAGTAGACATGGGGCGCGTACAGGGGCATGGCAGCGTCCATGAGTGAACGCCGTCACAGTACCGTTTTTACGCGTGAAATCCGTGCAAATATTTTGTGGGAGCGGCGTGAGCTGCGAAGCAGGTGCATCCGCAGATGGGGCAGATGCCAGCAGCGTCAGCACCCTGAGATTCGCGGCTCACGCCGCTCCCACATCTTCTGCCCCATCCACAGAGCATTTGAGTCACCCGCAATCCGCTGCACGTTCCCTGGCATCGGATCTTTCGCCTTCAGTTGAGAGAAGAACCAACTATTTCAGCGCGGCAAACGCGCGTCGCGGATCGCTGAAATCAGCTGCGCCACGCTGTAGGGCTTGGCCAGATGCCCCTGGAAGCCGGACGAAAACGCCCGACGCCGGTCATCGGCACGGGCCAAGGCGGTCACCGCCACCGCCGGCAGCTCATCGCCGCCGACACCCAGGGTCTCGCGCAAGGTGTGGATCAGGCCGTAGCCATCCATGCCCGGCATGCCGATATCGCTGATCAGCACGTCGAACGCGGTGTGCCCGCGCAGGTCCAGCAGCTCCAGCGCCTCGGCGGCGGTACCGGCGGTGACCACCGTCGCGCCCTGCTCTTCCAGCAGGCGGCGGATGTAGCCGAGCATGTCGACCTGGTCCTCCACCGCCAGCACGCGCAGGCCCTGCAGCGCATTGGGAACCAGCACCTGCTCGCCGATGCGGCCGCGCTGTACGCGTCGGCGCGGGTGGCGTGCCGCCTTCTGCGCCTGGAACTCAGGCAGGAGCACCCGGAAGGTGGAGCCCAGCCCCGGCCCATCGCTGGCCGCAGAAACGGTACCGCCATGCAGCTCGGTCAGCTGCTGGACGATGGCCAGGCCCAGCCCGAGACCGCCATGGCGCCGGGTAGTGGTGCTGTCTGCCTGGCTGAAACGGCTGAAAAGGTGCTCCAGGAACTCCGCGGCGATACCGTCGCCGTCATCCTTGATCTGCACCACCAGATGCCCGGTTTCGTGCTGCAGGCTGATCTCGATCCGCCCTTCCACCGGGGTGAACTTGATCGCATTGGACAACAGGTTGCCCAGGATCTGTTGCAGACGGGTGGCATCGCCCAGCACCGGTTGCGGCAACTCGGGAAGCTCCAGCACCACGGTCTGCGCCTTGCCTTCGGCTACCAGCTCCTGCGCACGTACTGCCTCGCGCAGCTGCTCGGATAGATCCAGCACTTCCACCTCCAGCTGCACCTTGCCCAACAGCATGCTGCTCAGGTCAAGCATGTCCGACATCAGGTGCTTCTGCGTCATCGCGCTGCTGGCGATGACTTCCATGCCGCGCCGCATCGGGTGGTCGTCCTCCATGCGCTGCAACAACAGTTCGCTCCAGCCCAGGACCGTGGTCAATGGCGTACGCAGCTCATGCGACAAGGTGGCAAGGAATTCATCCTTCATCCGCGCCATGCCTTCAGCAGCGTTGCGCGCCACGCGCTCGGCGGTGAGCAGGTCTTCGCGCGCCATTTCAATCTCACGGCGATCGGTGATATCCGGGCTGTTGCCAGCCAGGCCGATGAAACGCCCATCCGCCGAGAAACGTGGTACGGCGTTCATTTCCAACCAACGCCATTGGCCATCGTGACGGCGCACGCGGGTATTGGCATGCAGCTCGGTACGCCCGTTCAACGCAGCCTGCAGCTCGTATTCGAACGACGCACGCTCGTCCGGATGCAGAAAGCGCTGCCAGGGGTCCGGCCCCAGGTCGTGATCAGCCGGCACCCCGAAAAAAGTGAAGAAGGCGGTGTTGACGAAGCGGAGCTGGCCCCCCTCATCCACGACCCACACCGGCATTGGCAAGCCATCGGCCAAAGCACTGAAGCGCGCCTCGCTTTCGGCCAGCTCGGTCTCAATCCGCTTGCGTGCGGAAATATCAAACAGAAACACCGCCACCTGGTGCTTGCCCGGCTGGCCGATGCGCACTGCCTCCACCGAGTACCAGCGTGCAGGATCGGACACCTCGCGTTCAAACTGGCTGATCCCGCCCTCGCTGACCACCCGCCCAAAGGCCTGGAACCAGTCCGCCTCCATCGCCGGCACCACCTCGCTGGCACGCCGACCGGTAACATTGCTCAGCCCGGTGACTTTCTGGAAACCGGCATTGACCTTGCGATAGATGAAATCCACCGCCACACCGTCTTCAAACACCAGCTCGATCACGCAGAAGCCGCTGGCTACCGCATTGAATACCTCCCGATAGAGGCTGGAGCTTTCCAGATCCTCTTCATCCAGGGACAGCAACGACAGGTGTGAGTCCGGGTTGGAGACGGGCATTGTCTGAAAGGGGAAAGGGCGCAGCAAAGAGGGAGAGATGCACTGCAGTCTGGGCGAGAAACGATCCACACGCTGTGATGATGAACCATCGCGCAATCTGGTACTGCGAACTGACACCGTGTTCATTGAAGCGTAAAGCCGTCGGCCGCACACTTCCACTATCAAAGTCCCCAGGAGTACGTCATGAAAACCCTGACCGTCACCGGACTTGTCCTGGCCTGCCTGCTGGCTGCAGGCAGCGTCGACGCCAAGCCGCGCGCCGTTACCGACCCTGAAGCCCCGCGTGCCCTGCCTGCCGAGGGTCCAGTGCAGGTGCAATGGACCGACCCTGCCCAGTTCACCGAACTGCGCTACAGCCGCAACCGTTGGGATGCCCAGCGCGGCGACTGGGTGGAAGACCTGGCCGAGCACCTGCGCAAACAGGCCAGCAAGCAGCTGCCGGAAGGGCAGAAGCTGGACGTGACCATCACCGACATCAAACGCGCTGGTGACTACGAGCCCTGGCACGGTGCGCGCCTGGACGATGTGCGCATCATGCGTGACATCTACCCGCCGCGTATCTCGCTGCAGTTCACGCTGACCGATGCCAATGGCCAGGTCATCGACCAGGGCGAGCGCAAGCTGTCCGACACGGGTTACCTGCTCAACAGCAGCCTGCCCAACAACACCGACCCGCTGCGCTACGAAAAGCGCCTGCTCAATGACTGGGTACGCCGCGAGTTGCAGAGCGATCGCAGTACTGCCGGGCTGTGATTCGCACCGCGTAGATTGGAAACAAAAAGGGCCGCAATGCGGCCCTTTTTTCCTGTAGTGCCGAGCCATGCTCGGCAAGGGGCTTTACCAAAAATGCCCCTCCGTAGTGCCGAGCCATGCTCGGCAAAAGCTTCACCGGCACCACATCAGCAAAGAGCCAACCCCTCCCCAGCCCTCCCCTCCGCCTACGGCGCAAGGGAGGGAGTAAAGGCCTCACTCCGACAAATACACCCGCGGCGTGCGCTTGAGGCTGCACGGCAGGCGATACGCACTGGTATTGCAGCGCGGCGCCAGCTCCGAGATGGTCGGTGCACTGCCCCACAACTGCACGATGCTGCCACGTGCGGCCTGCGGGTGATCGGTCAGGTCCACGGTCAACATGTCCATGGATACACGGCCAATCAACCGCCCCGGTACGCCGTCGATCAATACCGGCGTGCCATTCGGCGCGAACTGCGGATAGCCATCGGCGTAGCCCATCGCAACCACCCCTACGCGCGTTGGCTTTTCAGCAACAAAACGTGCGCCATAACCCAGCGGTTCGCCCACAGCCAGTTCACGCACCGCGATCACCCGCGACTGCAGGGTCATCACCGGACGCAGCTGCGCGGCATGCGGGCTGGGCTGCGGATACAACGGATCGGCCCCGTACAACATCAGGCCCGGACGTACCCAGTCACTGCGCACATCCGGCCAGCCCAACAAGGCCGGCGAATTGCACAGGCTGGTTTCACCTGCCAATCCTTCGGTGGCCCGGATGAACACATCCAGCTGCTCACGGGTGCGATTGCTGTCCAGCTCATCGGCGCGCGCCAGGTGGGTCATCAACACCAGCGGACCGACCTGCGGCAGTGCTGTCAGGCGTGCATGCGCGTCGCGAAATTCCTCCGGCGACAAACCCAGGCGGTGCATGCCGCTGTCCAGCTTCAACCAGATGCGCAGGCTGGCATCGGTCTTGAATGCCTCCACCGCCTCCAGCTGCCACGACGTCGCCACCACCACCCAGAAATCGTGCTCGACGATCAACGGAAGTTCGGCTGCGTCGAAGAACCCTTCCATCAGCAGGATCGGACCACGGATGCCGGCCTGGCGCAGCTCCAGCGCTTCCTCGATGCAGGCCACGCCAAAGCCATCGGCCTCGTCCTGCAGCGCGCGGGCGCAGTGCACCGCGCCGTGCCCGTAGGCATCGGCCTTGATGATCGCCAGCGCCTTGCCACCACCAAGCTGGCGGGCCAAGCGGTAGTTGTGGCGCAGGGCCTCCAGGTCGATCAGTGCCTGTGCCGGGCGCATCAGTGCTGCCCCTTGCCGTAGCGGAAGATATCCAGGCCTTCGGTGCTGATCTGCGGCTGCTTGCCGCTCATCAGGTCGGCCAGGTAGCGGCCCGAGCCGGCGGCCATGGTCCAGCCCAGGGTGCCGTGGCCGGTATTGAGGAACAGGTTGCGATACGGCGTTGCGCCGATCACCGGGGTGCCGTCCGGGGTCGCAGGGCGCAGGCCGGTCCAGAAGCTGGCCTGGGACAGGTCGCCGCCCTCCGGGTACAGGTCCTTGACCACCTTTTCCAGCGTGGCGCGACGACGCGGTTCCAGCGACAGGTCGAAGCCGGCCACTTCGGCCATGCCGCCAACGCGGATGCGGTCCTCGAAGCGGGTGATGGCGATCTTGTAGCTCTCGTCCAAGATGGTCGAGTTCGGTGCCATCGCCGCATTGGTGATCGGCAGGGTCAGCGAATAGCCCTTCAGCGGATACACCGGCAGCTGCATGCCCAGCGGTGCCAGCAACTGCGGCGAATAGCTGCCCAGTGCAATCACGTAGTGATCGGCGGTTTCCAGCTTGCCATTGATGCGCACGCCGGTGATGCGGTCGCCGTCACGCTGGATCGAGGCGATGTCCTGGTCGAAACGGAACTCGACGCCGGCGGCTTCGGCCAGCGCGGCCAGCTTGGTGGTGAACAGCTGGCAGTCACCGGTCTGGTCTTCGGGCAGGCGCAGCGCGCCGACCAGCATCTCGGTCTTGCCGGCCAGCGCCGGCTCCACCCGCGCAATGCCCTGGCGGTCCAGCACTTCGTAAGGCACGCCGTATTCGCGCAGCACCTCGATGTCCTGCGCGGCGGCGTCCAGCTGCTGCTGGGTGCGGAACAACTGGGTAGTGCCCAGCTGGCGGCCTTCGTAGTCGATGCCGGTGGCCGCACGCAGCTCGTTGATGCAGTCGCGGCTGTAGTCGGACACCCGCACCATGCGCGCCTTGTTGACCGCATAGCGGGCTGAGGTGCAGTTGCGCAGCATCTGCCACAGCCAGCGGTACTGGGCCATGTCGGCGGTGGGCCGGATCGCCAGCGGCGCATGCTCCTCGAACAGCCACTTGATCGCCTTGAACGGCACGCCCGGGGCCGCCCACGGCGAGGTATAGCCGAAGGACAGCTGGCCGGCATTGGCAAAGCTGGTTTCCAGCGCCGGGGCCGGCTGCCGATCCACCACGGTGACCTCAAAGCCGGCCTGCCGCAGATACCAGGCACTGGTCGTGCCGATCACACCGCTGCCAAGCACCAGAACGCGCATTTTCTTTCTCCGGACCACATCATTCCCTGCACACGGGACGGCAGGGGCTAGGAACCGCGCAGTATATTCAGGGTCAACCAGTGTTTTTATCTGTATTGCTATGCCTGATCAGGGTAATTTCCTGTTTCGTTCATCATAAGCAGAGCCACCATGGCCACCCGTAGCCGCGAACTGGACAAGATCGACCGCAAGATCCTGCGCATCCTGCAGCAGGAGGGGCGCATCTCCTTCACCGAGCTGGGTGAGCGCGTCGGCCTGTCGACCACGCCCTGCACCGAACGCGTGCGCCGGCTCGAGCGCGAAGGCGTGATCACTGGCTACTACGCGCGGTTGGACCCCGCTTCGGTCAAGGCCAGCCTGCTGGTGTTCGTGGAAATCAGCCTGGCCTACAAGTCCGGCGACATCTTCGAGGAATTCCGCCGTGCGGCGCTGAAGCTGCCCAACGTGCTGGAATGCCACCTGATGTCCGGTGACTTCGACTACCTGCTCAAGGCCCGCATCAACGAAATGGCCTCCTATCGAAAGCTGCTGGGCAGCACCTTGTTGACCTTGCCGCACGTACGCGAATCCAAAAGCTACATCGTGATGGAGGAAGTGAAAGAAACCCTGTGCCTGCCAATCGAGTAGTGGGGGGGGGGGCGCGCCGGGGGGCCCCAGCGGCCCCGGCCCCATAACACACAACACACCACCCACCCCCCCCCCCCCAAAGATAAGCAAA
>NZ_JBRREH010000005.1:0-81857 GCF_056760175.1 Stenotrophomonas sp. STEN021
GGCAGGCGCCTAAATCCGTACTTTGGATGGCGACGCTCCAACCGTCTCCCTGATGAAATTAGCGCTATGGAACCACCCGATCCCATCCCGAACTCGGAAGTGAAACGTAGCCGCGCCGATGGTAGTGCAGCCTAAGCTGTGCGAGAGTAGGTCATCGTCAGGGTTTTATCTAAGAACCCCGCTGCTCACGCAGCGGGGTTTGTCTTTTTATGTAAGCCAGGTGTTTTACAGCCTGGGTTAGTTCCGCAAGGAAACGCATTGGAGCCGGCGCAACGCGCTGCTCAAACCGTCTTCCTGATGAACACAGCGCTATGGAACCACCCGATCCCATCCCGAACTCGGAAGTGAAACGTAGCTGCGCCGATGGTAGTGCAGCCTAAGCTGTGCGAGAGTAGGTCATCGTCAGGATTTAAAAACAAAACCCCGCTGCCAGAAGCAGCGGGGTTTTTCTTTATGCGGCACAGCGGCGCACACGCACTTGTAGGAGTGGCGTCAGCCGCGAAGCTCGTAGAAACAACGACGCGGAAGGGCTTGAGCGAAGCTAGAAGCTAGAAGCTAGAAGCTAGAAGCGAGAAGCGCCCCCCATCCGCCCTTCGGGCACCTTCCCCCGCAGGCGGGAGAAGGGAAAGAAAGAGCAGAAGCCAAAGCCAAAGCCAAAGCCAAAGCCAAAGCCAAAGCCAAAGCGTTGGGGCCCTACTGGTATCGCGTGGAATGCCCATGCCGAGCATGGCTCGGCACTACAGTCAGGCGTTCTGGCGTATCTGCGCGGCAGTTGCCCAGCGGGCTGCGATGTTCGGCGCGGTGATGCACACCGCTTCATCAGTGACGGTGGTTACCGCACGCTCCAACAACTGGATATCGGCTTCATGCTGGCGCGCTACATGCGGGTCTTCAAAGAAGATCGCGCGTTGGCAGCGGTGCTCAAGAACACGATCGGCAATCTGCGCGTCGCCACCAAGTGGACCGCTCTGGAAGCGGTGAATCCATTCCTGGTCACGTGGCCAGCCACGGCTCCAGGCCATCTCGTTCAAGCGCTGACCGGTGGTGCCGGTGCCGATACGCTGTTCGAACTGCGACAACAGGTCGAAGTATTCAGCGGCGAATGCGAGCATCTGTGGCTTGCGGGCGTCGTGGGCGATCAGTGCCAGGGTCTGCTTGCTGAAGGCGTGCAGATCATCGGCGCCTGGATCCTGAGCGAAGCCTGCGTGGATGCGCTCCATTTCAATCCAGTCTCGTGCGGTGGCCACTGTAGAGATGAAGGGCTTGCCGTGGATGACGCATTGGCGCTTGAGCGCGATGGCTTCCGGGAACACCGACGAGGGATCGACCGGGTCGATGAAGTAGATCGCGCCATCGAGAGTGCGCTCGGGCGTGCCCATGCCTACGACTTCGGCAACCAGCTTCATCAAGCCGCCTTCGCGTCCGTTTGGGTAGCGCTGAAGTGCTGGGTAATCCTGCAGCGGTTGAGTGGCGGCAATGGCATCGTAGGTGCGGCCAACGGCGTGCAATTCGACGCCCAGTTCGCGGATGCCGCCCTCGCTGGCACGGAGCCAACGGAACAGCGCAGCGTCGGCGCTTTCGTGATGGAGACGGTTTGCGGCCAGACCAATGCGCATTGCGACTTCTCTTTGTGCGGAGTTCTTGAGTGTAGGGCAGCCGGGTGTCGGTTGGTTGGTGGCCTTGGAGCCAACACCAGGGCCCATACCGGAGTAAGAGCTGGAGCTCCCCTCATCCGCCCGTTCGTGCACCTTCTCCCGCAAGCGGGAGAAGGGAGCAGGTCGCTACTGTGGGAACTGGTAGTTCAGAGCCGCAGCAACAGCCATAGCCGAAGCAGCGAACTCAGCGGCTGTTAGACAAACAATGCCGAAGTAATCCCCTCTCCCGTTTCAACGGGAGAGGGGTAGGGGTGAGGGCGCTCTTGGCGCGGTCCTGCTATCACCGCTTCAACAACGCAACGATGCTCTCAGCAGCATCACGGCCTTCAGCAACTGCCGTCACTACCAGGTCCGCGCCGCGAACCGCATCACCACCGGCAAACAGCTTGGCGTTGTGGGTCTGGAAGGGAAGACGGGCAGCACCACCGGCAATGATGCGGCCATTGTTGCTGGCCTCAACGCCCTGCGACGAAAGCCATTCCGGCAAGGTCGGCGAGAAACCAAACGCGATGATCACCACATCGGCTTCCAGCAATGATTCGCTGCCTTCAATAGCCACTGCATTGCGACGGCCATTGGCATCCGGTGCGCTCAGCTCGGTCTCGACCACGGTCACGCCGATCACTTCATCATCGGCACCGGCTTCAATCGCCAGCGGCTGGCGGTTGAACAGGAAGCGCACGCCCTCCTCGCGGGCATTGGCGACTTCGCGTACCGAGCCCGGCATATTGGCCTCGTCCCGGCGGTAGGCGCAGGTCACCTTGGCCGCGCCCAGGCGGATCGCGCTGCGCACGCAGTCCATGCCAGTGTCACCGCCACCCAGCACCACCACGCGCTTGCCGTTGAGGTCAGGCAACGCGATTTGATCTTCCCAGCCAGCAATCGGTCGACCCTTCGGGTCGTTGCCACTGACAATGCGGCTGTTCTGCACCAAGAAGGGCAGCGCAGGCAGCACATTCTTCAGGTCCTGCCCGATCAGGCCACCATCGGTGTAACGGTAGGCACCGGTGCCGAGGAACACCGCGTCGTAGTCGGCCTGCAGTTGCTCGATGCTGATATCGCGGCCGATCTCCACACCCAGGCGGAACTGCACGCCCATGCCTTCGAGGATCTCGCGGCGGCGATCGATCACGCTCTTGTCCAGCTTGAAGCTGGGGATGCCGAACTGCAGCAGGCCACCAATCTGTTCGTAGCGATCGAACACCACCGCCTGCACACCGGCATGTGCCAGACGATCAGCGCAGGCCAAACCTGCAGGGCCTGCACCAACGACGGCCACGCGCTTGCCGGTGCTCTGAACGGCATGCAGATCAGGCTTCCAGCCAGTGGCCAGCGCAGTGTCGACGATGTACTTCTCGACCGCACCGATGGTGACCGCACCGAACTCTTCCAGCGTGCAGCTGCCTTCGCACAGGCGATCCTGCGGGCAGACGCGGCCGCAGACTTCCGGCAGCGGGTTGGTCGAATGGCAGAGCGTTGCCGCTTCGTGGATGCGGTCTTCCTGCACCAGCTGCAGCCACTGCGGGATGGCGTTGTGCACCGGGCACTTCCAGCTGCAGTACGGATTGCCGCAATCCAGGCAGCGACCAGCCTGGTATTGCGCATCGCCCTTGTCGAACTTGCCGTAGAGCTCGCCCCAATCGCCGGACGTGCGCAATTCCACCGGAATGCGCTGCGGCATGGTGCGGGGCAGATCGAGGAACTGGAAGGCTTGCTTGCGGCTCATGGGCGACTCGTGATGTCTGGGAAGGAGCCCTTCTCCCGCAGGCGGGAGAAGGTGCCCCGAAGGGGCGGATGAGGGAAGGCGGTTGGAGCGCCCTCCCCCCAACCCCTCTCCCGCGGGCGGGAGAGGGGCTCAAGCCGTCAAGCGGCGCGGCGCAGCGACTCGGCCAGCGATTCAATGCTGGCGGCCTTGGGTTTGACCAGCCAGAACTTGCCGACGTAATCGCGGAACTCGTCGATGATCTGCTGCGCCCAGATGCTGCCGGTCAACTCGCGGTGGCGGCTGATCAAGGTGTGCAGGTGCTGGCGATGGTTCTCGAAGCCTTCGGTCGAGATGCGATGAATGTCGATCAGCTCGTGGTTGTAGCGGTCGACGAAATCGCGGTCGACGTCGAGCACATAGGCCAGGCCACCGGTGAAGCCGGCACCGAAGTTCAGGCCGACCTTGCCGAGCACCGCGACCACGCCGTCGGTCATGTACTCGCAGCAGTGGTCACCGGCACCTTCAATCACCGCCAGTGCGCCGGAGTTGCGCACACCGAAGCGTTCGCCCGCGCGTCCTGCGGCAAACAGCTCGCCGCCGGTTGCGCCGTACAGGCAGGTGTTGCCGATGATGGCGGTGTTGCGCGCCTCGAAGCGGGCGCCGCGCGGTGGACGTACCACCAGGCGGCCGCCAGCCATGCCCTTGCCGACGTAGTCGTTGGCTTCGCCTTCCACTTCCAGGTTCAGGCCGCCAACGTTGAAGGCGCCGAAGCTCTGCCCGGCAGTGCCGCGGAAGCGCAGGTTCAACGGTGTTTCGCTCATGCCGTGGTTGCCATGCGCGCGGGCGATGGTGCCGGACAGGCGCGTGCCAACCGAGCGGTCGGTGTTGTGGATCAGGAAGCGGTGCTCGCCGCCCTGCTTGTTGGCGATGGCATCGGCGAGCAGGTTGTCCATCTGCGTGGCCAGGCTGTCCGGCGACTGGTACAGGCGCTGCGCGGCGCAGTGCGCGCCGTCGTAATGCGCAGGTGCGAGCAGGCGCGACAGATCGACCTTGACGCCTTCGCGCGGCGACACTTCCAGCTGTTGCAGCAGATCGGTACGGCCGACGATTTCATCCAGCGAACGCACGCCGAGGTACGACAGCCACTCGCGCACTTCCTCGGCCAGCAGGCGGAAGAAGTTCTCCACGCGTTCCGGCAGGCCGGTGAAGTAGCCGGCGCGCAGGCGCTCGTCCTGGGTGGCCACGCCGGTGGCGCAGTTGTTGAGGTGGCAGATGCGCAGGTACTTGCAGCCGAGCACGATCATCGGTCCGGTGCCGAAGCCGAAACTGTCGGCGCCCAGCAGTGCGGCCTTGACCACATCCAGGCCGGTCTTCAGGCCGCCATCCGTCTGCAGGATGGTGCGGCTGCGCAGGTCGTTGCCGACCAGGGCCTGGTGCGATTCGGCCACGCCCAGTTCCCACGGCACGCCGGCATAGCGGATCGAACTGATTGGCGAGGCACCGGTGCCGCCGTCGTGGCCGGACACGGTGATCAGATCGGCACCTGCTTTCACCACGCCCGCGGCAATGGTGCCGACGCCGGCATGCGAAACCAGCTTCACCGACACCAGCGCATCCGGATTGACCTGCTTCAGGTCGTAGATGAGCTGCGCCAGATCTTCGATCGAATAGATGTCGTGGTGCGGCGGCGGCGAGATCAGGCCGATGCCGGGCTTGGCGTAGCGCAGACGTGCGATCAGCTCGTTGACCTTGTGGCCGGGCAGCTGGCCGCCTTCGCCGGGCTTGGCGCCCTGCGCAACCTTGATCTGCAGCACTTCGGCATTGACCAGGTATTCGGCGGTGACGCCAAAGCGACCGGAGGCGACCTGCTTGATCTTGGAACGCTTCTCGGTGCCATAGCGGGCGGGATCTTCGCCGCCTTCGCCGGAGTTGGAGCGGCCGCCAAGGCGGTTCATCGCGATGGCCAGCGCTTCGTGCGCTTCCGGCGACAGTGCGCCCAAGGAAATCGCAGCCGTGTCGAAGCGCTTGAACAGCGCTTCGGCCGGTTCCACCTCGTCCAGCGGCACCGGCGTTGCTGCCGGCTTGAGCTGCAGCAGGTCGCGCAGCGCCGAGGTCGGGCGCGAATGCACTGCGTCCATGTACTTGCGCCAATCGGCGGCATCGCCGGTGCGCGAGGCGCGCTGCAGCGTCATCACCACGTCCGGGTTGTACATGTGGTATTCGCCGCCATGCACATACTTGAGCAGGCCGCCGACTTCCGGCTGCGCCAGATCGTTCCAGGCACGCACGGTGAGCTCGCGTGCTTCGGTATCCAGGCGTGCAAGACCCACGCCGCCAATGCGGGCAGCGGTATCCGGGAAGCACAGTTCAACCACGTCCGGGTCGAGACCGACGATCTCGAACAACTGCGCGCCGCGATAACTCGCAATGGTGCAGATGCCCATCTTGGAGATGATCTTGCTCAGGCCCTTGTAGATGCCCTTGCGGTAGCTGCGGCCGATCTGCGAAACCTCACCACCCTTCTTCAACTGCAGGATGCCGCGCCGGCCCAGGTCGAACAGCGTCTGGTAGGCCAGGTACGGATACACCGCAGTCGCACCAAAGCCCAGCAGGCAGGCCATATGGTGTGCATCGCGCGCGGTGCCGGTTTCAAGAATCAGATTGACGTCGCAGCGCAGGCCAACCTTGGACAGATGGTGGTGCACGGCGCTGGTAGCCAGCAACGCATGCACCATCGGGCGGTCGGCGACCGGGTAACGGTCGGACAGCAACAGCATCACCACGCCATCGCGTGCAGCCTGTTCGCACTCGGCGCAGATGCGCTCGATGCCGGCCTTCAAGCCTTCCTCGACGCTGTAGGACAGGTCGATCAGACGATTGCGCTCGACGTACTGCTCCATCTTCAGCAACTGGCGCAGCTTGCGCTGGCTCAGCACCGGCGAGTTGAGGATGACGTGGTTCACCGTCTCCGCGCCGGCGTGGAAGATGTTGGTCTCCTTGCCGAGCTGGGTGGTCAGCGACATCGCACATTCTTCGCGCAGCGGATCGATCGGCGGGTTGGTGACCTGCGCGAAGGCCTGGCGGAAGTAGTCATACAGCGGGCGGGTGTGGCGGCTGAGCACGGCGATGGGGGTGTCATCGCCCATCGAACCGGTGGCTTCCTGTCCGGTTTCGGCCAGCGGCCGCAGCACCTGCTCCAGTTCCTCGGTCGTGAGCTGGAACAGCTTGTGGTAACTGCGCAGCGTCGCTTCGTCGAACGGCTCCTCGGCCAGCGAGGGATCGATCAACTCGGTCTGCAGGTAGGTCACACCCTGGTGCAGCCATTGCTTGTACGGCGCACGTGCACGGTTGATGCGGTCGATGGCTTCGGAATCGAGCAGATCACCACGCTTGAGGTCGATGGCCATCATCTGGCCCGGGCCGAGCTTGCCCTTGCGCACCACGCGTTCGGTCGGCACTTCCCAGACGCCGGCTTCGGAAGCGACCAGGAAGTGGCGATCGGAGGTCAGCATCCAGCGCGCCGGGCGCAGGCCGTTGCGGTCCAGGGTGCAGGCGGCGTAGCGGCCGTCGCAGGCAACGATGCCGGCCGGGCCGTCCCACGGCTCGCTGTTCAAACCATAGAACTCATAGAACGCAGCGAGGTCGGCGTCCTTGAATTCCAGCGACTGGGTTGCCGGCGGCACCAGGATGCGCAGCGCCTGGATCAGCTCCATGCCACCGGCCACCATCAGCTCCAGCATGTTGTCCATGCTCTGCGAATCGGAACCGTGCATCGAGATCACCGGGTCGAGCTCGGCGATGTCGAACTTCGGCGTCTTCCACACCTTGCTGCGCGCCTGCGCCCAGTGGCGATTGCCTTCGATGGTGTTGATCTCGCCGTTGTGGGCGAGCATGCGGAACGGGTGCGCAAGCGGCCAGCGCGGCATGGTGTTGGTGGAGAAGCGCTGGTGGAACACCACCACGCTGGATGCCAGTTCGTGACGCTGCAGGTCCGGGTAGAAGGTGCTCAGCTTGTCCGGCAGCACCATGCCCTTGTAGCTGATGGCCTCGGCGCTGAGCGTGGTGACGTAGTAGTCGGCGACATCGCGCAGGGTCTGTTCGCTGCGGCGGCGGGCCATGAACAGCGCCAGTGCGAATTGCTCGGCGCTCTGCTCGATGTCGGCATCGACGAACACCTGTTCGATCTTCGGTAGTGTGTCGCGCGCCAGCTGGCCACAGACGCTGTCATCGGTTGGCACTTCACGCCAGCCACGCGGATGGCAGCCGGCGCTGCGCAGCTGTGCATCCAGTTCGGCGCGACATCGCTGCGCAGCGTCAGCATCGTGCGGCAGGAACACCACACCTGCGGCGAAGTTGGGGCCGAGCACGATGCCAGCCTCTTCGGCCAGTTGGCGCAGGAACACGCTGGGTTTGCGCAGCAGCAGGCCGCAGCCGTCGCCGGTCAGCCCGTCGGCAGCAACACCACCGCGGTGGGTCATGCGCGACAGCGCGGCGATGGCGGTATCCACCAGCAGACGCGAGGGTTGGTCGTCGAGCTGGGCGACCATGCCGAAACCACAGGCATCGCGTTCGTCTTGCGGGTCGTAAAGGCCTTGCGGAGTGCGGACTGCCATCTGTGCCTCGATGCGATTCAGGTGAGCGGCGACACTCCCGCCCGCTCGCTGAGCACGTCATGCATCGGATGGATCGCGCCGTGCTGCCGCACGTGCCGTTGGGGTAAGACCCGACGCACGCCGTTGCGGCGTATTCGCCTGATCCAAGCGCCCTCGCGCCCACCCGATGACGCAACGTGCTCCTTCAGGAGCGCACCTTGAGGTCACCGGATGGTTCGACTAAATCACAGTTGTTGCAGCGCCGCAATACATCGTTGCGAGCGCAACCAAAGCCTTGCTCGGCAAGGCTTTGGCTATACAAAATTCAGCCGCAGCGTACACCGCTGACCGTACCCTTCTCATCGAGTTCGATGTTCAGGCGCTCACCGATGAACTCCATCGTGACCGGCTGGTTCGGCTTGAGCACGCGCACATCGGTGGCGCCGGCATCTTCCTTGGCCTGGGCCTGCATCGCGTCGGTATAGGTCTGGCCGACCAGACCCTGCACCTGGCTGGCGTCGCAGGCACCCGGCGGCGGCGTGGCTTCAGCGGGTGCAGCGGCGGCCTGTGCGGCCTGCTGGGATTGGTTCAGTGCCTCATCCTGTTCTTCCGGGGCCGGCTTTGTGCAGGCGCTCAGCGCCAGCAGCAGTGCAGCGGTGGCAATCAGGGCGGCGGGGCGGCGCAGGGCGCGCGGCGTCGACGGGAATTGCATCGGAACTCCAAGCTATTGAGGGTCAGCCCAAGCATATCGCCAAGTGAGGAAGTGTTGACGCTGCGTCGCACCACATTACGCCATGCTGGTGCGGAGCTTTATCCATTGGAAACGGCAATGCGCTGGCTCCGCATCGGCAGGCTTGCCGCACGTCATTCCAGTGCTGTGCTGCCCAGTGGGGGCATGGACCGCTGAGCGCGTCTCGATGCCTGCAGCCTCAACTACAACGCAGGGCAGTGATGTTGTTGTAGCGGCCCACCTCGATGGTCAGGCGCTCCCCGCCGCTGCTGGCTGGGGTAGCGCCGGTAGCGGTGGCTGCGCTTGTGCGCACCACGTTCACCTGCAGGCTGTCGCTGTCCACCCGCGCACGTTCCACCGTTCCTGACGCGGCCGCCAGACCGACCGCGCCGCGCACCATGTCGGTATGGCATTGGCCGGAGATGACGCCATCGATGGGCTGCACCTGGCTGACCTGGGCGGTGCTGCAGGCAGTGGCGACGATGACGCTGAAACTTGCGGTGACCAACATCCGATACATGGCGGACTCCAAAGCAGGGGCGTGCATGCAGGGTGCTGCCGCAGGTGTAAGAGCGTGATGAAGGGCCCCGCCTGCAGCGGATCTGCTCCCTCCCTTGCACGAAGTGCAGGGGAGGGTTGGGGAGGGGTGCTGTTCGCAGGAAAGCCAAGCAACGAGCACAAGCAACGGCCAAAGCCACCCCCTCCCAGCCTCCCCCTTGGCTGCGCCAAAGGGGAGGGGCCAAAGCTCCCTCCCTTGCGCAACGCGCAGGGGAGGGTTGGGGAGGGGGGCTGTTCGCAGGAAATCCAAGCAACGAGCACAAGCAACGGCCAACGCCACCCCCTCCCAACCTCCCCCTTGGCTATGCCAAAGGGGAGGGGCAAAAACAGTTCATTCCTCGCTGATAATCCACCCAGCAATCAACGCAGGATGATCCAATGTCGCAGCAGGAAAGCTGTCGTGTTCTGGTGTTGGGCGGTTACGGTCATTTCGGCGCGCGCATCGTGCGTGCGCTCGCGATCACGCCGGGTATCAAGGTGATCGCTGCCGGCCGCAATCCTGCGCAGGCGGCAGCCAATCTGCCGGGCGTGGATCTGGCGACCATCGAACTGTGCCGGCTGGATACCGCCGCAGCTGATTTCGAAGCGCAGCTTGCAGCTACGCGAGCGGCACTGGTCATCCACACCGCCGGACCCTTCCAGGGCCAGGGTTACGACGTGGCACAGGCTTGCCTGCGCGCTGGCATGCACTACATCGATCTGGCCGACGGTCGCGATTTCGTCGCGGATTTCCCGCAGCAATTGCAGGCCTTGGCCGAACAGACACAACGAAGTGCGATCAGCGGCGCCAGTACCTTGCCTGCGCTCTCAAGTGCGGTCGTGGATGCACTCGCCCCGCAGTTCGATCAGCTGCACAGCATCGACATGGTGATCGCACCCGCACAGGCCACGCCGCTGGGCATGGCCACGGTGCGCGCGGTGTTGTCGTATTGCGGCAAGCCGTTCGAGTGCTGGGTGGATGGGCGCTGGCAGACGGTGATCGGCTGGGCCGAGCCACAGCCGGTACGATTCGCCCGCATCGGTCCGCGCCTGGCCTCGCCCTGCGATGTACCCGATCACACGCTGCTGCTGCAGCGTTATCCGGGTGTGGCGACGGTGCGCTTTCGCGCGGCGCTGGAATTGACGTTCCTGTCGCGTTGCCTGGCGACGCTGGCCTGGCTGCGCCGACATGGCCTGCCAGTGCCGATGGAAATGCTGGCCGGCGTGTTTGCCCGTGCCGGGCGTTGGTTCGATCGCTTCGGCACCGACCTGGGCGGCATGCGCATCACCCTGCGTGGCCAACGCGGGGGTCTGCAGCACACCGTGCATTGGGATCTGACCGCTCCAATGCTGCACGGTCCGGAGATTCCCACTTTCGCCGCTGTGCTGCTGGCGCGCAGGTTTGCCCGTGGCGAAGCGCTGCCTATCGGCGCCCATGCCTGTTTAGGCCTGCTGTCGCTGGCGGAGTTTGAAAGCGAGTTCGTGCGCTGGCAGATCGACAGCGCAGTCAGCTGAATCATTCAGCCCGGCAGCGGTCAGGGTGCCATCCGGGCTATTGACTACAAATGTAGGCAGATCTACCGTGGCGACAAATGTAGTCACGGAGACGGCCATGCGCCGCAAGACCATCGGGGACCAGGAACTGGCCCTGCTGCAGTACATCGGAGAGAACGAACCCACCAGCGTCGGCGAGGTTGCCGCACGCTTTGGTGAGGCCCGCGGGCTGGCCCGCTCCACCGTGCTGACGATGATGGAGCGCCTGCGTACCAAAGGCTATCTACAGCGCGAGCAGGACGAGGGCGTGTACCGCTACCGCACCACGGCCGAACAGCAGGAAGTGGTCAACGGCGCGGTTGGCAGCTTCGTCGAGAAGACCCTGCAGGGCTCGATCTCGCCGTTCGTGGCGTGGATGTCGGAGAAGGCCGAGGTCAGCGACAACGAACTGGCCGAACTGGAAGCGTTGGTCAGCAAGCTGCAATCGCAGCGCCGGGAGGATTGAGCCATGTCGATGACGCTTGAGTTGTTGGGCAGCCGCCTGTTGGCGACCAGCGTGCAGACCGCGTTGCTGGCCGGGGTGGTGTGGCTGCTATGCCGTTACGTGCGCCGACTGCCGGCCAGTACCCAATGCGCGCTGTGGTGGTTGGTGGCACTGCAGGCGGTGGTAGGCGTGTTCTGGGCCTCGCCGCTGGAGTTGCCCTTGTTGCCGGTCCTGGATGCGGCGCCAGTGGTAGCGCAGGCCGCGACCACGACAGCACCAGCAGCAGTCGCACCGATCATCGTGATGCAGCCATTGCCTGCGGACAGCAGTTGGTCGTGGAGCCTGGTGCTGATGGCGATGTGGGCCGTCGGTGTACTGGTGATGGCATTGCGCACCGCGCTGGCATATCGCGCCAGCCGTGTCCTGCTGCGTGCCGCGCAGCCCTGCCGCGATCACAAGCTCAACGCCGCGCTTGCGCTGGCTGCGGAAGCACATGGCCTGCACCGCGCGCCGCGCTTGATGCTCAGCACTGCGATCGACTCGCCGCAGCTGATTGGCCCATGGCGTCCGGTGTTGCTGCTGCCGGCGCGCGGCCTGCAGCGCATGGGCGATGACCAGCTGGACATGGCCTTGACCCATGAACTGGTGCACCTGCAACGCCATGACCTGTGGCTGGGCCTGGTGCCTGCACTGGCCCAGCACCTGTTCTTCTTCCATCCGGTGGTGCATCTGGCCGCCCGCGAATACGGCATTGCCCGCGAAGCAGCGGTGGATGCCGCGGTGGTCGCCGGTGACCGGCACTGTCGCCAACACTACGGACGCCTGTTGTTGCAGCTGGGCGTCGCTCCCCGGCCCGGCGCTGGTTTGGCCAGCGCATCGCCGACCTTCCTGAGCCTCAAGCGGAGATTGCTCATGTTGCAGGACACTTCTTCCTTCCCGCGCGTCGGTGCGGCCTTGATCATTGCTGCGGTTGCGCTGGTCGGCGTGGCGCCGTTGCGGCTGGTGGCGATGCCGGTACCGCCCGCGCCGCCGGCACCGCCGGCACCGCCGGTGCCTGTGGCCGCACCCGCCGCGCCGGTAGCGCCAACTGCGCCGGTTGCACGTTCGGCGACACGCACGGTAGTTGCCGCGGCTGCGGTACCCGCAGCGCCGCCAGCACCACCAGCGCTGGTGGTGCCACCCGCACCGCTTGCGGCCCCGCCAGCACCCGCTGCACCGCTAAGCACGCAAGGCGTGATCCACCTCTCCAGCAACCAGAACGCTGATGGTTATGTGCTGATCAGAGGCAACCACAACGTCATGAATGGCAGCGTCGCCGACCTGCGCGAAGCCAAGCAACTGGACGACGGCAAGGGCGTGCTGCTGGTGCGCCGTGATGGCAAGCGCTATGTGGTGCGTGATGCGGCAACTTTGTCGCGCTTTGAGCAGCTACATGCCGAGACCGTGCGTCTGGCTGATGCGCAGGGTCGGCTGGGTGACCGGCAGGGAGCGTTGGGCGACCGCCAGGGGCAGATCGGTGAGCGCATGGGCGAGATCGGCGCACGGATGGGTGAGCTGGCGAGTGAGCAGGCGCAGCTGGCATTGAGTTCGGGTGAACGTACCGCCGCGCAACGCCGCGCGTCTGAAGAGGCACGGCGCAAGCTTGATCAGGCCCGCGAGGAAATGGAAAACCCGGCGATGCGTGCGGAGATGGAAAGCCTGGCTGCGCAGCAGAGGGAACTGGGCAAGCAGCAGGCCGAGCTGGGCAGGCAGCAGGCAGCGGCCAGCGCCAAGGCCAATCGTGATGCGGAGCAGCTGATCCGCGAAGCGATCAGCAGTGGGATCGCGCAGCCGCTTGGTGGTTGATGTTTGAGGGGGGTGGCGGTGCAGCTGCGAAGCAGAACAAAAGCAGAGCAGAAGCACCCCTCCCCAACCCTCCCCTGCGCTTCGCGCAAGGGAGGGGGCAAAGCTTTACTCCCTCCCTTTGGCGCAGCCAAGGGGAGGGCTGGGGAGGGGTAGGCTCTACAAGCAAAGCCTGACGAGCAACCAAAACTCAGCCCTCAGCCTCCAACGCCAGTTCCGCCCGCTCATCCGCTTCCGCCTGTACCAGGCGCAGGAACAATAGCGCCAAAGTCACCACGTCCTGGTGATTGTGTTCACCAACACGGCGCAGGTTGCGCGCGCTGCCACCGCGCAGATAGCTCAACCACGCCGCAGGCGCTTCCGAACCCGGTAAGTCATCTTCGCGGGCGATCAGCAGCAACTGCCGCTCGATGGTCGCCAGCCGGCAGTTTTCCCAGGTGCCGCGATAGCGACGGCGGGTTGGGAACAGTAGATCCACATGATCCAGCGCGGAGATCGGATCGCCGCGCCGCGCCAATCGATAGCGTGTCTTCAACAACGGCGCGTCATAGCAGCGGCCGTTGTAACTGGAAAGCACGGTGCCTGGTGACAGCCAGCTGGCGAACAACTCCAGCATCGCGCTCTCCGCACCCATCGTTGACATCAGCAGCTGGCGAACGCGCAGGCCTTCGCCGCGCGCTGCATCGTGATGCCAATCGGCGGCGCCAATCATGAAGGCGCGGGTGCCGGTGCCGCCGGCCAGGCCGGTCGTTTCGGTGTCGAAGAACAACAGGTCCTGCGGCGCGACGGTTTCTTCAGGGCGCTTGCTGAAAGCCAGTGACAGCGGCTGCGTTGGAATCGCCTGCGGAATGAAGGCCTCGATCAGGTGCAAGCCGGGTGCGATTTCGGTGCCGGGTAGATCGCGATCAACCGGGCCACGTTCGACGGCTTGTGCAGGAGCGATGGCGCGGTTGCGTGTCGCCAGCAAGCGTCGCAATGCAGCGCCATCCTGCGGGGCCGCTGGTTTGTGCTGGATCTGATCGACCCAGCCAAACACCGAAGATTCCGTCCTCGGCTGTTGTAGGAGCGGCGTCAGCCGCGAAGCCGATGCAGTTTCCGCAGCCGACGAAGAACCAGATGCATCCGGAGCAACCGGCTCTGCTGCGGCTTCCACCAGCTGTGGCTTCGCGGCTGACGCCGCTCCTACAACAGCTGCGGGCTCCGCTGATCCCGCAGGTGCTGCCGTCACCAGCCCCGCCTGTTTACGCAGGGCCTTCAATTTGTCCAGGCTGATGCTCATGGCAGCAGGTCGACGGCCTCGTCCATGACGATGGTTGGCACCTGATCGCAACGCTCGGCCGACAGCAGCGACAACACCTTCAAGGCCAGCGAGCGCGGCGTCTCGCCCTTGTCCTCTTCCTGCGCCGCCAGCACCGGCCCAACGCAGGCCGGGCAGCCGGCATTGCAGTCGCAGCGCTCCACCAGCTCCAGGGCGCGCTGCACCAGCTCGCCCTGGCGCTGCCATAGCGGCTCGCTCAGGCCCACGCCGCCGGGGAAGTTGTCGTAAAGGTATACCGTCGGCACGAAGCTTTGCATCAGCTCCACCGCGCCTTCGCCGGCTTCGTTGCCGCGCAGCTGGCCGCGGCCGGTCTGGTCGGCCACCGCAAACCAGGCACCATCGCCATTGCCCACTGCTTTCTGCAGATCGCGCGCATCGGCCATCACTGCCACGGTCGCAACGATGTGCAGCGCATAGGCGGCACCAAGGAACCCATCCAGCGCATCCTGCTTCTGCGCGAAACTGCGCAGCAAGGTGGCCTGCGGCAACTGCCACCACACCGCGGTGGTATGCAGTTCCTGATCGGGCAGGTTGACCGGGCCGTAGCCGATATTCTCGTGCGTGTAGTAGCGGATCTTCTTGTAGCCGGCGACGCGCCGCACCACGTGCACTTCGCCGTGATGCGAATCACCACGGCCGGCGCCGTTGCCATCAAAGCGGTCCAGCACTTTGAGCTTGGTGTAGTCGATGCTGTCGGTGTAGTAGTCGACATGGGTACGGGTGACGTAGGCCTTGCGGCCGTCCCAGTCCAGCCGTTCCACCTGGTACGGCGTGCTCTGCACCATGTGGATGGCGCCTTCGTACAAGGTCAGCGCAGCGGCGGAATAGTCCACCTCGGCGATGATCTGCTGCTTGCCGTCGCTGCGGTCCACCACCACGAAGTTGCCATCGGCCACCGCGCGCAGGCTCACCGCATTGGCGGGGTAACTGTCGGCGATCCACTCCCAGCGGTCGCCTTCCTGATGCACCACTTCGGTCTCGGCCAACGCCTGCAGGAATACCAGCGGATCGATTGGCCCGAACGGTTCGCCTGCGAGGAATGGCAGCTCGAAGGCAGCGCAGCGGATGTGATCGAACAGGATCAGCGGCTGGTCGGGCGAAATGCGTGCATGCTCGGGCGTGGCATTGGCGAAGAAATCCGGATGCCGTACCACGTACTGGTCCAGCGGCTGGCTGCTGGCCACCATCACGCCCAATGCGGCCTGTTGGCGCCGGCCGGCACGACCGAAGCGCTGCCACGTTGCCGCGACGCTGCCGGGGTAGCCGTTGAGGATGACCACGTCGAGCGCGCCGATATCCACGCCCAGCTCCAAGGCCGAGGTGCTGACGATGCCGTCGATGTTGCCGGCACGCATCGCCCGCTCCACCTCGCGGCGCTCGGTCGGCAGATAGCCACCACGATAGGCGCGGATGCGTGCCGGCTTGCGCGGGTCGTTGTCGAAGATGTCCTTCAGGTATTTGGTCAGCACCTCCACCATCAAGCGCGTCTGCGCGAACACCAGTGTCTTCAGCCCGCTCTTGATCGCGATGCGGGCGATGCGGTTGGCCTGCGAACGCGCCGAGGCGCGCAGGCCAAGGTCCGGGTTGATGACCGGCGGGTTCCACAGCAGCACGTGCTTGGGCCCGGTGGGTGCGCCGGATTCGGTGATCGCATGCACGCGCTCTTCCACCAGCGCCTCGGCGTGTGCATGCGGATTGCCGATGGTGGCCGAGCACAGGATGAACTGTGGTTGCACGCCATAGAACGCGCAGATGCGCTTGAGCCGGCGCAGCACATTGGTGACGTGGCTGCCGAACACGCCGCGGTAGGTATGGATCTCGTCGATCACCACATAGCGCAGGTTCTCGAAGAACTGCGCCCACTTGGTGTGGTGCGGCAGGATCGCCTGGTGCAGCATGTCGGGGTTGCTGACCACGATATCGCCGTGCAGACGGATCGCCTGCCGCGCATCGCCAGGGGTATCGCCATCGAAGGTGAACGCCTTGACGCCCAGATCACCGGCGCGGTTGAGCTCCAGCAGCTCGGCTACCTGGTCCTGTGCCAGCGCCTTGGTCGGGAACAGGTACAAGGCCTTGGCGTTGCCCTGCATCGCCGCGCTCACCACCGGCAAGGTGTAGCACAGCGACTTGCCGGAGGCGGTGGGGGTGACGATGGCGACGTGCTCGCCGCGCTGGCTGGCGTCCCAGGCCTCGGCCTGGTGCGAATACAGCTGCTCGATGCCGCGTGCTTTCAGCGCGGCTTTCAGCGCCTCGGGCACGTCATCGGGGATGGGTGCGTAGCTGCCTTCGCGGCCGGGAATGGTGAAGCTGCCGGTGACCCGGTCCTTGTAGCGCCGGGCCAGGCGCTGGCCGAGCAGCGAGCCGTCACGCGAAGGCAGGCCATCGGTGGTTGCCAGCGCCCGTTCGCTGGCTTCGGTGCGGGGAGCGAGGGAAAACGCCATGCACGCAACTGCCGATCAAAGAATCTTATGGAAGCATAGTGGTGTCTCACGCCGTGAGACCCAATGGGATTACGACATGCTGAACGAGCGGAATCGTTCCAACAAAAACTGAAGCAGCGCCTGCGTATGCTGGCGGCGACACGCAACAGGCAGGGTGGGTGGCTGTGGCATTACCGGCAAAATGGAGCACAGTGTTGGTCGGCATGATGCTGGCGGGGATGGCACAGGCGCAGCAAGCCGCACCGGCCGGTACTCCTGCCGCGCCTCCCGGGGCGGCAGCCGTCGAACCAGAACCTGCCGCCACCGCGCAGGCCGAGCCAGGCGACGTCGTTGAAGTGCCAGCACAAGGCAACGTCACCACGCTGGGCGAAGTACGCGCGATCAAGCCTGAAGATGACGAGCCGTTGGACCTGTACCGCTTCAAGAACCCGGTGCAGGCCGCGCCCAACCGCTTCAGCAAGAACTGGAGCGAGCCGCCGACGCCCGAGCAGGTCGGCATGAGTGGCGGTTACCTGATGATGGGCATCGGCTACGGCTTGATGAAGGCCGGGCAGGGGCTGAACAAGCTCACCGGCGGCCCGGATCAGATCCAGTCCGCCATTGCCCGACCACCGCCGGAGCTGACCGAGCAGGAGCGGCAGCGGGCTGTCGAGTACTGCGTTGCCAACGGCTGCACCGCGCCCGCACGCTGAAGCCGGACTGTTCCCGACGTGGCGGTTGGCTGCATTGGAACGGTGTCAAGCCGAGCGATATCAGCCGGTTCCGATTAAAGTAGCGCCCATGGATAACCAACAGATTCCCGGCGGCCTGCTCATTGCCATCGAAGGCATTGATGGCGCTGGCAAGACCACGCTCGCCCACACCTTGGCCCAGCACCTGCGTGCTGCAGGGGCACAGGTGGTACTGGGCAAGGAACCGACCAACGGCCCCTGGGGCACGCGTCTGCGCGCCACCGCCGCCACCGGCCGGCTGAGCCCGGAGCAGGAGGTGGAATACCTGCTGCACGACCGCCGCCAGCACGTGGAAGAGGTCATCGTCCCGGCCCTGGCCCGTGGCGAGGTCGTCATCCTCGACCGCTACTTCCCGTCGATGGTGGCCTACCAGGGTGCCGCCGGCCTGCCGTTGGACGAGATGCTGCAGGCCAACGATTTCGCCCCGCGCCCGAACCTGCTGCTGTTGCTGGATCTGCAGCCGGAGCAGGGCCTGGAGCGCATCCGCGCCCGTGGCGACAAGCCCAACCATTTCGAGACCGCGCAGAACCTGGAACGTTGCCGGCTGATCTTCCAGCAGCTGGAGCTGCCCAACAAGCAGGTAATCGACGCCAGCCAGAACGAAGCCGAGGTGTTGCGGGATGCGCATGCGGCGATTGCCGCAGCGCTCGCGCTGCGTGTGGGTGAACATGGCGCGCAGTTGCTGCAGAACGTGCAGGGTCTGGAGCTGTAGAAGGCTGTTGCAGCTGGCGGTGCCCGCATCCCGCCTTGTGGGATGCGGCGTAAGCCGCGAAGCTGAGGCTGTTGAAGCGCAGGCAGCGTGTGCCATCTGTTGATGTACGTGCTTCGCGGCTTAGGCCGCTCCCACAAACAACGAGAGCCTCCGCGTGTCGCTCTCGGCATCCAACAAGCACATGACTTCTTCGCCGCAACGCCCACGCCCCACGCCCAAAGCCGCACAGCCGCTGCTGCATCCCCGTAACCGCCACCAGGGCCGCTATGATCTGGTGCGGCTGGTCGCGGCGAATCCTGCCTTGCGTGCGCACCTGATCCGCACCCCGGCCGGTACTGACAGCATCGACTTCAGCAATCCGGCAGCCGTGCGTGAACTCAACCGCGCGCTGCTCTCCAGCGACTACGGCATCCGGCACTGGGATATCCCGGATGGTTATCTGTGCCCGCCGGTACCGGGGCGTGTTGACTATGTGCACGGCCTGGCGGATCTGCTGGCTGCAGACAATGACGGCGGAATTCCGCGAGGACCCGCGGTGCGTGCGCTGGACATCGGGGTTGGCGCCAACTGCATCTATCCCTTGCTGGGGCAGGCCGAGTACGGCTGGCGTTTCCTTGGCAGTGATATCGATGCAGGTGCGTTGCAGGCCGCCAATGCCAATGTGCAGGCCAATGGCCTCGGGCACCTCATCGAACTGCGTCAACAGCATGCGCGCGGCAATCTTTTCGCAGGCCTGCTGCAGGCTGATGAACGGTTCCATCTGACGCTGTGCAACCCGCCGTTCCATGCTTCGGCCAAGGAGGCTGCACAGGGCAGCCAGCGCAAGCTGCGCAATCTTGGCGGCGTGCGGGCACGTACAAGCAAGGAGCCCGCGCTCAACTTCGGTGGTCAGGCCAACGAACTGTGGTGCACCGGTGGCGAGGCTTCATTCCTGCGACGGATGATCCGCGAAAGCGTGGACATCCAGCCGCAGGTGTTGTGGTTCAGTTCGCTGGTGGCCAAGAGCGAGCATCTGGCCGATATCCACAAGCAGTTGGCCAAGGTAGGTGCTGCTGAAGTGCGCGAGGTGGCGATGGCACAGGGCAACAAGCAGAGCCGCTTTGTTGCCTGGAGCTTCCACTCAGCGGCTGCGCGCAAGACTTGGTTGCAGGCAACGCAGGCCTGAACCATCAGGCCGTAGCCCGGGTAAGCGCAGCGCACCCGGGAAGCAGGGAACACAAAGTCCGTCTGGCCACGCGCCAACAGCCCCGGGCGCGCTGCGCATGCCCGGGCTACAGGGGGCCGATCAGGTTCTTCTCAGGGACATGGCGCCCGGGCTTCAAACCGGTTTCAGGCCGACACGCCGGCCAGTACCGCGTACATCACCACGAAGGTGACCAGGAAGAAATAGATGAAGCCGATGAAGCTGTAACGCAGCAGCGTCAGGATCGGGTTGCCGCCATATACGCGCTGCTGCATCCAGAACAGGTAGATCGGCACCGACAACCACAACAGCGCGTACAGCCAACCACAGAGCGTGCTGACCGCCGCGCTGCTGATCGCACCACTGATACCGGCGATGAGGAAGGTGGTCAGCAACACCAGCATCAACCAACAGTGGCTGTACAAGGCCACTACCAGGTGTTCGAGGTAGCCCATCTGCCGCTGCCGGATATAGGCGACGCGCAACACCAGCGCGAACACTGGCATCAGGAAGAACAGCGCACCGGGTAGTGAGGTCAGGATCGCCTGGACATACAGATCGGTCTTGCTGCCCATGCGCTCGACGTTGGCTTGACCATTGGCCAGCCGATGGTTGAGCCAGTTGCTGATGAATTTTGGCCAGCCCTCGAGCACGATGGGGTTGGTCTCTGCATCCCAGGGCTTGCCGTTGACCGGGACATTGATGAAGACAGCCTTGTTCTCCGCCCGTGCGCGTTCGGCAGCTTCGTTGGCACGTGCCAGTGCCGCATCGGTTGCAGTGCCTGTCGGCGGCTGTGCGTTTGCTTCGAGTTCTGCGGTGCGCTGGGCAGCTGATGTATTGATTGCTGCCATGGCCATGGCGAATGCAGCCGCAGCAGCGGGAGTCGCCTTCTGCTGCTGTTCCATCTGCGCCACCTGGGCGGCGCGCACAGCTTCCACCTCGGCTACGGTCTGCGCTTTTGCAAAGGCCGGGTCGGCGTTGCTGCCGGTGCCGAAGTCGTCGCTGTGCAGGGTCAGTTTGCCGACGAAGAAGGTGAACAGGGTGAGGATCACGAACAGCCGCAACGGCTGCACATAGCCGACGCGCTGGCCCTTGAGGAAGTTGACGGCGATCCGGCCCGGCACCAGCAGATCGCGCAGGGTGCGGAAGATGCGCCCATCCAGATGCCAGAACGATTCGAACACCTCCTCGACCGCATGCCCGAAGTTCTTCAGCGGGTTATGCGCCGACTGCCCGCAGCCGTGGCAGTAGTGGCCCTGCAGCGGTGTGCGGCAGTTCTCGCAGGCACCGTGTTCGGAAGTGGAATGCACGACTTCGGTCTGGCTCATGGCTGGCGCGGCGGGCAACGGTTGGAAGCCGCATACGATAACGGGGTTTGGTGGTTCCGTTCAGTATCAGTTCAAGAAAAATTCAAAACGAAGCAAATCAAGGAAAAGCCAGAGTCGAGCAAAGCCCCTCTCCCGTTTACGGGGGAGGGGTTGGGGGTGGAGGGAAGCTCTTGGCGCGGGCCCGAAAGTAAAACCACGAAGCCCTCAACCGCCCCGCACCTTCCGATGCCACAGCGCATTGACGATCACCCAGCGCCCGTCAAACCGACCCATCTGCAGATGATCTATGAACCACGGGCTCTCCAGCCGCACCGTGGCGATGTCCTCGTCCACCTGCAGCACCGTCACCGTGCGCTGCCATTGCTCGCGGGGCGTCTTCAGCGCGCCTTCGCGGGTGAAGCGGATCAGCTCATCCGAGCTCATCCGGCCCAGGCCCAGGGTTTCATTCGCGTTGGCAACCAGATTGCGCTTGGCCAGATCCGGATGTAGCGCCCGCGTCACCCGCGCGACATCGCCTTCCAGCTGGCCATCCATGTAGTCGTAGGCGGTGGCCTCGATAGCCTGCAAGGTGGCCGCATCCGGTGGCGCCGCGACGGCGTTGCCGGCAAAGCAGAGCATTCCCACAACAAGCACGCGTAGTGCAGCTGACAGCATGGCCGGTTCCTGACGGGTGGTGGCTGTGGAATCGTGGCAGTTACTGGTGGGGATGCAATGGGTGGGAAGTCATATGGGTGTCGGCGGAGATCAAGAGCTACCCCTCCCCAACCCTCCCCTTCGCCTCCGGCGAAAGGGAGGGGGCGGAAGGCTGCGCTGCTTTGCTCCTCCCCTTTGGCGAAGCCAAGGGGGAGGTTGGGAGGGGGTGCTTGTATGCCCTTGATTTTGATTTCATCCATCCAGTTGCAAGAAAGCAGAACGCCACGCAATGCGTGGCGTTCTGCTTTCAATCGGTGCGGCGAGCTATCAAGGCATTACGGGTGGCGTATACGCCAACGTCGCACCCAGCGCCCACAACAGCAGCAGCACCAGCGGTGTGTGCACCAGCAGCTGCACGAAGGTGAAGCCGATCAGGTCGCGGGCCTTCAGGCCTAGCACGCCGAGCAGCGGCAGCATGTAGAACGGGTTGATCAGGTTGGGCAGTGCTTCGGCGGCGTTGTAGATCTGCACCGACCAGCCGAGGTGGTAATGCAATTCATTGGCCACCTGCATCACGTAGGGGGCTTCGATGATCCACTTGCCACCGCCGGAGGGGATGAAGAAGCCCAGCACCGCCGAGTAGCTGCCCATCAGCAACGCGTAGGTGTCATGGCTGGCGATCTGGGTGAAGAAGGTGGAGATGATGTGGGCCACGCTATGGCCTTCGCTGCCGTTGACCGTGGTCATGATGGCGGCGATGGAGCCGTACAGCGGGAACTGGATCAGCACGCCGGTGGTCGAGGGCACGGCACGCGATACCGCATCGAGGAAGCTGCGCGGGCGCCAGTGCAGCAGCGCGCCGGCCATCAGGAACAGCAGGTTGTAGGTGTTCAGGCCGGAGATCGCCTGGATCGCCGGCTTGGTGCTGAACTCGTGGATCAACCAGCCTGCAGCCAGCGCCACCAGCAGCAGGATCAGCAGCGGGCTGTGCTCCAGCCATTCGCCGGGGCGGGTCGGCTTGGATTTTGCCGGTGCCGCATCGGCGCTTACATCCACACCGCAATCAGCGGCATCGCGCGCGGAATTGGCGGCCGGTGCGGTGACGTAGGCAATGATCAGCGATACCACCACCAACGCGGCCAGCAACACGCCGGACTGCCACAGGAAGATGGTTTCGGTGAACGGGATGACGCCGGTGATCGACAGGATCGACGGCGGCAGGCTGGCCGGGTTGGCCTGCAGCTGCGCGGCCGAGGAGGAAAGGCCCAAGGCCCATACCGCACCGAGGCCGAGATACGCCGCCGCACCAGCAGCGCGGTAATCCATCTTCAACTCGCTGCGGCGAGCCAATGCACGCACCAGCAGGCCGGCAAACACCAGGCTCAGGCCCCAGTTCAACAACGATGCGGTCATCGACACGATGGCGACCAGTGCGACCGCGCTGCGGCCGTTCTTCGGCACGCGGGCCAACCGATCGATCAAGCGCGAGGCCGGACCCGAAGACGCAACCACATAGCCGCCGATCACGACGAAGGCCATCTGCATGGTGAAGGGGATCAGGCTCCAGAAGCCGTCACCGAAGGCCTTGGCGGTGTCGGTAGGCGCGGCGCCGATGGACAACGCCGCCAATGAGACGGCGGCTAGGGCGAGGGCGGCGAACACCCAGGAATCGGGGAACCAGCGTTCAGCGAAGTTCGCACAGCGGATCGCAAAGCGTGCCGAGGCGGTGTCTTGGGTGGTGGGCTGCATGGGGCGGATACCGTGGGGAAACAACCGGGCGACGGTAGCGCGGCAGCGGGGATGGGTGGAACTGGACCTTTGGTTAGTGATGCGTATTCATGCAGGAAGTCACAGCCGGCGCGATGCCTGTTGATTTCCTGGATGCCGCAACAAGAAGCCCTCGCGTCTCTCCCTCTCCGTTTGCCGGAGAGGGAGAGGGGCGCTATCTGCTTACTCGGCAGCGTCGTAGGAGAACTGGATGCCAGCGGTACCGCCGGTGCTGATGAACAGCTCCATGAACTGCTTGGCGGTGTCGGCGCGGTTCCAGTCGCGCTGCAGTTCGCAGAACAGCTGCGGCACGCTGATCAGCTTGCCGCCGGCCTGCTCGATCCGGCGCAATGCCGCATCGTGCGCGGCCAGCGAGGTGCCACCCACGGCATCCACCGGTACATAGACCTCATAGCCTTCGCGCAGTGCGTCCAGCGCCGGGAAGGTGAGGCAGGCCTCGGTCCACAGTGCGGTCATGATCAGCTTCTTGCGGCCGGTGGCTTCCACGGCTTTGCGGAACTCCACGTCCTCCCAGGAGTTGATGGTGGTGCGATCGTAGGTGGGCTCGTCCTTCAGCACGCGGCGCAGTTGCGGGATCGGCGGGTGGTTCAGGCCGGTCTTCACGTTGACCGTGGAGTGCACGATCGGCAGGCCGTAGACCTTGCCGGCCTTGGCCACGCCGACGATGTTGTTGACCAGCAGCTGGCGGTCCATCGAGGCGATGGAGTTCACCTGTACCGGCTGGTAGTCGATGACGATCAAAGCCGAGTTTTCCGGGGTCAGCAGATCGTCACGCTTGGGGTCACGCTTGGTTTCACTGGTCATGGCGAGTTTCCTTTCTGGGGTGCTGAAGGCGCAGCACGCGCTTGGGCATCGCGCCGCATATGGCGGCGGGGCAAACGGGGGACTTACTTGACGAGGTCCATGAAGTACGCCGCTTCCATGCGCTCGACGGCGTCGGCGTGGTGCGTTTCGAAATACTTGATGTGCGGGCCGTGGTGATGGTGCTTTTCGCGCAGCTCATGGCTGGCCCAGTGCTCGACGAAGATGAAGCGGCGTGGGTCTGCCTGGTCGCGATCCGGCTCAGCTGCGCTGCGAATCCAGCTGCTCGTGGTTGCTTACCACTTCCTGTGCCTTGCTGTAGCTCTCGATCAGCAACTGGTAGTTGGGGAAGATGTTGGTGTACGCCTGCGCCCATTCGGCGGCGTCTTCGCGGTTCCAGGTCTTCTGCAGTTCCGAGGCGACCGCAGCCACATCGATGACGACGACGCCGGCCTGCATCATCCGCGCCAGGGTGATTTCCTGCGCCTGCTTGGAATAGGTGCCGGAGGCATCAATCACCGCGAACACCTGGTAGCCGTCGGCCACCGCCGCAATCGATGGGAACGCCATGCACACGCTGGTGATGGTGCCGGCGATGATCAGTTGCTGCTTGCCGGTGTCCTTCACTGCCTGCACGAAGTCCGGGTTGTCCCAGGCGTTGATTTCGCCTTTGCGTGCCACGTATTTCGCATGTGGTGCGTTCTGGTGGATCTCCGGAATCAGCGGTCCATTCGGGCCCTGCGGCACCGAGGCGGTGGTGATCACCGGGATGTTCGCCAGCGAGGCAAGTTTGGCCAACGTCGATGCCAAGCGCCGCAGCGTGGTGAATGGCATGTCGTGCACGGTCTGGAACAGGCCGCTCTGGTGATCGATCAACAGCATCGCGACGTTGGTCGGATCGATGACGGGTTTTGCACCGTTGAAGTTGGCAACATGAGGGAAGGTATACATGGCTATCTCATCACGGGGAGGGGCAGGGTCGCGCCGACGGGGTAACGCCAGCGCGAGAGAAAGATGACCGGGCGGTTAAACCCGGTCATCGGTGGATTACGCTGCGATCTGGCCGAAGCGGCCGGAGTTGAAGTCATCCATCGCCTGACGGATTTCTTCCTGCGTGTTCATCACGAACGGGCCGTAGCCGGCGATGGGCTCGTCGATCGGTTCACCGGCCAGTACCAGCACGGTGGCGTCGGCATTGGCTTCCAGTTCCACCTCACCGGCAGCGCGGTCGAACAGCACCAGCTGGCCTTCGCGGGCGAGCTGGCTGCCGTTGAGCAGCACAGTCCCGTGCAGGATCACCATCGCCACGGTGTGGCCTTCGGCGAACTGCAGCATGGTGTGCTTGTCACGCGACAGGCGCAGGTCCCACACGTCCATCGGCGTATGCGTACGGGCCGGTCCACGCTGACCGCCGAACTCACCGGCGATCACCCGTACCTTGCCGGCGTCATCGGCCAGCGGCACCACCGGAATGTCGGCATTGCTGATGTTCTGGTAGCCAGGTGCCGACATCTTGTCCTTGGCCGGCAGGTTGACCCACAGCTGCACCATCTCCAGCTTGCCACCGCGTTGGGTGAAGGCTTCGGAGTGGAATTCCTCATGCAGGATGCCCGAGGCAGCGGTCATCCACTGCACGTCACCCGGGCCGATCTCGCCACCGGCGCCGGTGGAATCGCGGTGCGCCACTTCGCCTTCATAGACGATGGTGACGGTCTCGAAACCACGGTGCGGATGCTGGCCGACGCCGCGCGGGCTGGTGGTGGGGCTGAACTCGGCCGGGCCGGCATGGTCCAGCAGCAGGAAGGGGCTGAGCTGGCGGCCGTGGGTGTTGTACGAAAACAACGAACGGACCGGGAAGCCATCACCAACCCAGTGCGGGCGGGGCGCGCTGTACAGGCCACTGATCTTCTTCATCTGTCTGCTCCTTGGGCGGCGCGGGGTGCGCCAGCGTTTGAGCAAAGCTTAGATTCGGGACAATCATCCCGGTAGGCGGCAAAAAGTGGTCTGATAGTCCTATTTGGTGAACGCTGGAGCCGCAATGCAGGACCTGAACGACCTGTACTACTTTGCCAAGGTGGTCGAGCACGGCGGCTTTGCCCCGGCCGGACGCGCGCTGGGCGAGCCCAAGTCCAAGCTGAGCCGGCGTATTGCTCTGCTGGAGGAACGGCTGGGGGTGCGCCTGATCCAGCGTTCCACCCGCCGCTTCTCGGTCACCGAGGTCGGCCAGACCTTCTACGCGCATTGCCGGGCGATGCTGGTGGAGGCCGAGGCCGCGGCCGAATCCATCGAGCTGACCCGCTCACAGCCGCGCGGCGTGGTGCGGGTCAGCTGCCCGACCATGCTGCTGGATTTCAGGGTGGCGGCGATGGTGGCCGATTTCATGGCGCACTGCCCGGACGTGGAAGTGCATCTGGATGCCACCAATCGTCGCGTCGACGTCATCGCCGAAGGCGTGGATGTGGCCATCCGCGTGCGCCCGCCACCGCTGGAGGACAGCGAACTGGTGCTGAAGGTCTTGGCAGAGCGTACCCAGTGCCTGGTGGCTGCACCGTCATTGCTGGAAACGCATGGCCATTCGCACGGCCCCGCCGATCTGCATCTATTGCCCAGCGTTGCCCTGGGTGTGCCGCAAGGTGAGCATGTCTGGCGCTTGATCGGCCCGGATGGCGCGAGCGCCGAAGTACCGCATCATCCGCGTTTGATCACCCGCGGCATGATGGCGTTGCGTGCTGCGGCACTGGCGGGCGTCGGCGTGGCGCAGCTGCCGACGATGATCGTGCGTGATGCGCTGGATGCAGGGCAATTGGTCAACGTCGCCCCGGACTGGGCGCCGCCGAAGGAAATCATCCACGCGGTGTTTCCGTCCAGGCGCGGCTTGCTGCCGTCGGTGCGCTTGTTCATCGATCACCTTGCGGCGTCCTTCGCTGCGCTGGATGAATCCTGAGCGCAGCACCGGCGGCGATGTGCTGGTCACGGAATTTGAACGGCATGTTGGCAAGAATGAGTACTTCGCACAAACGGAGTTGCTGCATGCGTGTTGCTGTCGTGTCACTGGCTTGTCTCAGCGTTCTGGTCGCCGCCTGCGGGCGCGACGCACCAAACGGTCAAACTGCTGCGGCACGGGCTGAGTCCGCAACTGCAGCGGCCCCTGCGCAGACGCAGTCCGGCACGGAAGTGCTCACCGCTGGCAGCATCGAGTTCCCGGTGATACCGACCATCATGGTGCCCAGCATCATCGGCAGCGGTCCGGCGCAGAAGCGGCTTGAACTATCGATGCAATCGCTGATCGATCCGGTCGCCGGCATCAGCGTGCGACCGGCCAACTGCGCCACCGATGGCGGGCTGGTCAATGAAAGCGGCTTCACCAATGTCGATACGCAAGGCAACCTGGAACGCGTCGGTGGGCACGGTGTGTTCAACATCGGCGTCGATGGCAGCGGCCAGGCGGTGACCGGCGATGGCGTGGTGGAAGTGAAGCCGGACGGCAGCGGTAGCGTGGTCAACGGGGCAGGCACGTTCGAGGTGAATGCCGATGGCTCCGGCACCTATGTGGGCGCGCACGGCAATATCGAGCTGGACGGCAAGGGCGCCGGCAGCTGGGTAGGTGGCTTCGGGACCATCGAGAACCACGGCGATGGTTCGGGCAGTTGGGTTGGCAGCGATGGCAACATCGAGATCAACGCCGATGGCTCCGGCAAGTGGATAGGCGGCCCGGAAGGTATCGTCGAAAATCACGGTGACGGCACCGGCACCATCGGTGCGGTACCGCGCGAAGTGAAGATGGCGCCGCTGCCGCCGTTGCCGCCCGCCGGGAAGTTTCCGCTGCTGGACAAATTCAAGCCATCCGGTGCGCCGTGTGGCTACGTCATCACCCTCAACGACAAGGTGCTGTTCGATTTCGACAAGGACGTGATCCGTCCCGATGCCGGCAAGGTGTTGGATGTGCTGGCGACGGCGCTGGGTAAAGTGCCGTCCAGCGCGATGGAGATCCGCGGCCATACAGATGCCAAGGGCAGTGACGCCTACAACCAGGATCTGTCTGAACGCCGTGCCCAGGCCGTGCTCGCCGCATTGCGCCAGCGTGGCAGTGCCACTGACGCGGCGGCACATGGCTACGGTGAATCGCAGCCGGTTGCGCCGAATGAGGTGGATGGCAAGGACAACCCCAGCGGCAGGCAGCTCAATCGGCGTGTGGAGATATTTGTCCGCACGTAAACCAGCGCTTTGTTTGTGGGAGCGGCGTAAGCCGCGAAGCCACTGAACCAACCGAAGCAGCAGACAGCCAAATCCAACCCAGCCAACTGCAATCGCCACGAATGCCATCCCCGTGGGCATTCGTGGCTTCTCGGCTTACGTCGCTCCTGCCGAGCACGGCTCGGCACTACACCCCCTCCCTTTGGCCACAGGCCAAGGGGAGGGCTGGGGAGGGGTGCTTTTGACGTTGGCTTGGAAAGCCCCTGCCGAGCATGGCTCGGCACTACCGATGGTGCCTTGATGACCATCGGCCCGTGTAACGCAGCGCAGGCTTGCCGCATCATGGCCTTCTCAGACAAGCGAGAGGTTGGTGATGCATGTGTTCCGTCCAGCAGTACTGGGGTTGGCCCTGATGGCCGCCATGGGTTTGGCCAGCGCGGCGCCGGCGGTGGCTGGCGTGGACGCACGCGGGGTGAAGATCAGCGAGGTTGCCTATCCGGGCACCATCCGCCTCGAAGTCGACGCCACCGACCTCGGCCAGCGCGTGTTCAAGGTACGGCAGACTGTCCCGGTGCAGCCGGGCCTGCAGCGCTTCCATTACCCGGCCTGGCTGCCGGGCAGCCATTCGCCCAGCGGCCAGATCGAAAAGCTGGCCGGGCTGGTGATCAACGCCAACGGCCAGCGCCTGGAATGGGTGCGCGACCCGCTCGACGTCTACACCTTCAACGTGCAGGTGCCCGAAGGCGTCAATGAGTTGCGCATGGACTTCCAGTTCCTCAGCCCCACCGATTCGGCGCAGGGCCGCACGGTGATGACGCCGAACATGCTCAACCTGCAGTGGAACGCGATGCTGCTATACCCGGCCGGCCACGCCGCATATGCCATCAATTACCAGGCCAGTGCGCGTTACCCGCAGGGCTGGGAGGCGGCCAGCGCGTTGACGGTGGCAAGTCGCAATGGCGACACCGTCAACTATGCACCGACCAACCTGGAAATCCTGGTCGACTCGCCGGTGTTCGCCGGCCGCTATCACCGCATGTTCGATCTGGCCCCGGCCGGTACCCGCCCGGTGCGTTTGAACGTGTTTGCCGACCGCGCAAAGGATCTGGAAGCCAAGCCCGAGCACATCGAGCAGCACCGCGCGCTGGTGACGCAGGCACGCAAGCTGTTCGGCGCCGAGCACTACGACCACTACGATTTCCTGTTCGCCGTGACCAACCAGCTTGGTGGCATCGGCCTGGAGCACCAGCGTTCCAGCGAGAACAGCGAAGACCGCGACTACTTCAGCGGTTGGGATGCCAAGGTCGGCAGCAGTGATCTGCTTGGCCATGAGTACACCCATTCCTGGGACGGCAAGTACCGTCGTCCGGCCGACCTGGCCACGCTCAACTACAACGTGCCGATGCAGGGCAGCCTGCTGTGGGTCTACGAAGGGCAGACCCAGTACTGGGGCAATGTGCTGACCGCGCGCGCTGGTATCCGTCCGCTGGAAGCCTCGCGTGATGCGCTGGCGATGGTGGCGGCCACCTACGCCGACAACCGCCCCGGCCTGGAGTGGCGCTCGCTGGGCGATACCACCAACGATCCGGTGATCGCCCGCCGCAAGCCCAAGCCCTATCGCGGCTACCAGATGAGCGAGGATTACTACCAGGGCGGGCAGATGCTGTGGCTGGAAGCCGACGTGCGCCTGCGCGCGCTCAGCGGCGGCAAGCGCAGCCTGGACGATTTCGCCAAGGCCTTCTTCGGCCAGAACGATGGCCAATGGGAACGCCCGGACACCTATACCTACGACGATGTCGCCGCGACCCTGGAGCAGGTGCAGCCGACCGGTGACTGGTCGCAGTTCCTGCGTGATCGCCTCGAACGCAGGACCGGCCTGGTCGGCGGCATCGAAGCGGCTGGCTGGAAGCTGGTCTACAAGGACAAGCCCAGTGCCTACTTCAAGTCGATGATGAAAGGTCGCGGTGCCAACTTCATTTATTCATTGGGCGTGTCCCTGAGCCCGGCCGGTTTTGTCAATGAAGTGCGCTGGGACAGCGCCGCGTTCAATGCGGGCGTTGGCACCGGCATGCAGGTGCTGGCAGTGAACGACCTGCAGTACAGCGCCGACGAGTTGGAGGAAGCCGTGCGTGCAGCCAAGGACGGCAAGCAACCGGTGCGCCTGCTGGTGAAGGAAGTGGATGTCTACCGCACGCTGAGCATCGACTACCACGACGGCCTGCGTTACCCAACGCTGGAGCGTATCGATGGCAAGGCCGACTACCTGACCCCGATCTTCACCGCCCGCAAATAAAGCAAAGCAGCTGTAGTGCCGAGCCATGCTCGGCAGGGGCTTGACCAGCAAGATCAAGAGCTTCCCGTCATCCCAACCCCCGCTCCGCGCCCCGGCCCTTGCGCTGGCGCAAGGGCGTTCGACGGGCAGCGAACCTGTGGTTCGCAAGCTGCCCTTCTCACCCCGCAAGCGGGAGAAGGGCTAAAGCTGAAGCCAAAGCCAAAGCCAAAGCCAAAGCCAGCCGGCACCTGTAGTGCCGAGCCATGCTCGGCAGGGGCCTTGCAAGGAAAGCCACAGCACAGCATGACTGCGCTCTACAGGTAGGGCCGTCGGCCCCAGGGCAGATCAATTCGCTATCTGCACATCATCGATATACACATTGAGGTCATACGCAGTATTGGCGTGATACAGCCATATCGCATCCAGCGTGACGCTGCTGCCGGTGATCGCGCCATTGCCATTCACCCAGGCATTCCACTGCGCCGCGTCGTTCAATGACCACGACACATAGGTCCAGGTGTTGGCGGCGATGGCTTTGCTGCTTGAACGCTCGGTGCCATCGCTGTCATCCACGCCGATACCAACGCTGGTACCTGTGCCACCACTCCACACCCAGAACCCGACGACACCATTGGCCCGGGTCAGCACGGTATTGCTTGCAGGGGCACCACTTCCCGACAACAAGCGCACGGCCCAATCGCCTGCACTGGCGGTGTCGTCCTTCAACAGCACCCGCAACGAGCAGCTGCCGTTCTTTTGCGTGGTGCAGTCGCGTGTCGCTGTCGAGGCGGTGCTGATGCCGGTAGCGCTACCCGAATAGCTGGGGCTGGTATCGAAATGACCAACGCTGCTCTCGAAGCGATCCAGATAGGTGACCGTACCGGTGCCACCACCGCTGCCCGGATTCAGCAGCGCGTAGTACTTGGACCAGTTCCAGTTGATGCCCGGATCGGTATGCGTCTGCCCGCTGTAATGCTGGTGACCCTTGATCTTGACGCTGGTGGCCAGCACGTTGATGCCGCTGCTGGATGCCCCGTTATACGCACTGGCACAACTGATCGCGCTATACGTGGCGCAGAAGCTGCGCACCAGCGCCGCCGAAGCGTCATACATGGCATTGGTGTACCAGGAGCTGTTGTCGACGTAGCCCTCGTGCTCGATGCCCAGGGTGTAGCTGTTCTGGCTGCCGACGTGCCAGGCGGTATCGGCGTTGCGCACCATCTGTGTCACCTGGCCATCGGAGGAACGGATGACATAGTGCGCGCTGACCTGCGCGGAGGCATTCTTGAACCAGGAGATGGTGCCGGCGTAGCTGCCCTGCGTGGTGTGGATGGTCACTGCACTGATCGCTGCCGAGCGCGATGCCGCGTAGTTGGAGGTTGAGGCGGCGCTCCAGATCGCGGGGCCGTAGTCGGTACTCTGGATGCTGGCATCCAGCGCAGGGCTGACGGCGGTGTCTCCGGCGGCAGCGTTGCCTGCCTGCAGGGTTTCGCTGATCGGGTCGATACGGAATGCATCGGTCTCGACGCGATCCCTGCTCACATCCAGGCGCACCATCGGTGCGCGCAAGGTCACCAGCTGCGGCGCGTCGAAGGCCAGCTCCCAGGCGATTGCACGCTCGGGTACGACGATGCCGCGATCATTGACGCCGCGGTCCTGCGCCAGCAGCACATCGTAGGCAAAGCTGGTGCGCGCATAGTCGTCGACGGCGCTGCGTGCAGCCAGGCCGCTACCGCGAGGCGCATAGCCCGCGTAGCGCATCAACGCGGAACGGATTGCTTCAGGTGCCAGCGCGCTGCCAGCGCCGGCTTCGGGATGGTCCAGGCGGATCTGCGCATCCAACAACGCAGCGGCCGCGAGGATATTGGTTGCCGCGTCGTTGCGCACGGCAGTTGTGGACACGCCAAGCAACTTGGCGGCTTCGCCAACCTGGTCCTCGAAGCCGCCACCGGCATACAACCCCATCACGCCCCACGCGGGTGGCATGCGCAGATGCGCTTGATCCTGGTCGGGTGCATCGGGTTGCAATGGCGACCAGCGGCTCTGCACGAACGCCAGCGACTCCAGCGTGCCGCGCGGGATGCCGGGATAGCGGCGATACGCTTGCTGGAAGTAGCGCGCGTACATCGCCCGCAAGGGCAGCATGCGGGCTTCTTCCATCTTCAACTGCATGTCCAGCACCTGCTCGTTGTTGGCAACGGGCGCCTTGATTGTGGTTTGGGCAAGTGCGGGAACAACTACGGCACTGGTGATGACGGCAGACAGCAGCACGGCGGTATGACGGTGCATCATCGGTAGGACCCCCAAAGCTTGGAACCCCCTGCGTGTGTGGTTCTACCGCAGCGGTTTTGCGTGTGGGTGAAGGCCGTGGTCAATCAGTGATGGGGTTCAAGGTGTTGCTGGATGGATTGCATGTGGGTGTGGCCGCAATCCAATGCGAAAGGCACCCCTCCCCAACCCTCCCCTTGCCTACGGCAAAGGGAGGGGGCAGATCATGCGCCCCGACGCACTATCTGCTGCTGACTTGGCTTCCCCCGTATCCGGGGGAAGGTGCCCGAAGAGCCTTCCCCCGCGAAGGAGGGGGCGGAAGGCGGCGCAGTTGATGTTGCTCTTTTCAAGCCATCAATCACTTCAGTCTTGTGTTGCCGGTCCACCTATTCGCCTGCGCTCCAACCACCAAAGCAAGGAGGTGACCAGCACAAACCCCAGCAGCCAGGGCCAGCGTGGTCCCGGGATAGGTAGCGGCTCCGAGCGCGCAGCAGCACCGCTCAATGCAAACGTCGCATCGCGCATCTGTTGCGCATGCAATGCGACTGCTTTCTCCGGATCCAAGAGCAGCATGCTCTGCTGCTGTTCGCCTGCTTCAACGCGGTGCCATCCGGCCGTTTGTGGCCATGCCGCAACGCAGTTGCCAGCTGAAGGATCGGGCAGCAGTTCGTCACGGTTGCCGTCCTCGGCGACCATCTGCGCCGGAGCGGTCAGTCCGCAAAGGCTGATGCGTTCGCCACTCCAGGCCCAGGCGGGCAATGGCAGCGTGGGCGAATCTGGAAGCGATCGGGCCACGCTCGCCAAGGCGGCGTTCCACAATTCCGCGTGCATGTCGGCATGGCCCGAGAGCACCAGCGCATAGCTGTCAGTGATCGGCAGCACGCCAACCCTGCCCAGGCCAAGTGCGCGCCAGCCACCTATCGCGCTGCCGTCCGCGGCGTGCAAAAAGGGCACTACATCAGCGCTGCTGAATTCCAGATTGAAGCGCTCGACCGCGATCACAGCCTTGTTCTGTTCGGCATCGATAATGCTGCGCAGCGTGACTGGCTTGGTCTGATCGCCGCCGCGAGCCTCCAGGCCCCATTCGCGCAACGCGCGGCGAGCGCTGCCGTCCAAGGCACCGCTGGTACGGACCAGTACACCCAGTCCGCCGCGTATCGCCTCGGTGATCGCCGCACGCTGCGCGGGTGAAAGGCCCGCAAGCCGGCGCTCATCAAGCAGCAGCAGGTCCAGGCGGGCGAGACTGGCAGCATCGAGTGAGGCCGGTGCATCACCCATCTGCAGGCCGCCACCGATCAACATGCTGGCCTGCAGTGTTGCGCCGATATCCTTGCCCCAACGTTGCAGATACTTCAGTTCAGGGCCAGGGGCACCGGCGAGCACGCGGATGCTGGGAGCTGTGCTTGCGCGTACACGCACGGGCACCGGAAGTTGGTCCAGCACCTTGCCGCCGGCATCCAACACGCGCAGCGTGAAAGCCACATCGCCGGGTTCGCGCGCGCTGGCACGCAGGTTCGCCCGGCCTGCTGCGTCAGTGGCGCTGATATCGACACGATGAGCGGCAGGGTCCAGCAGTTCCACGCGTACTTCAGGCATGCCCTGCACGCGGCTGTGCACGGTGAAGGCCGCACCCGGCGCGAGCAACGGCGGCGCCTGCAATTCCACCAGCCCTCGCGGTGCGGCGGTGGGCAGGAAGCGCAGCGGCGGCAGCGCGATATCACGATCACGTGCTGGCAGGCCCTGGCCGACGATCACCAGTTCGCGTGTGCCTGGGTGCTGGCGTAGCGCGGTGGCAAGATCCGGTACCGCCGTCGCAGACGCCAGCGCCGCTGCTTCCGGCAGGCGCACATAGGTTGCTGCCGGCACGGCCGCAACCTCCGCCGTGCTTGCACCTGCCGTGGCAACCACAAGCGTTTCCGCGCGACCGGAGCGTGATGGTGGATGCAGGGTGAAGTACAGCAACACAGCGGCAGCAAGCTGCAGCAACAGCAAGGCGGCAAGACGCGGTATGCGCGGCCGTGGCGACAGCGCGAAGCGCAGGCTGCCCAGCACGACGGCCAGTGCGATCAGGACGAGCGGGAGCCAGGGCGTCATCGTGCTGGCTCCTGCGGTGCCGAGAGTGCTTCAAGATAGCGCCGACCGGCGGCATCCGCTGCATTGCGGCGCGCGGGAGGGCCTTCAGCGCGACGCAGGGCCGGCCACAGTTGCGCACGCAGTTCGTTGCGGCATGTGCGGCAATCGGGCTGCTGGCGCAGCGCGTCTATCGCTGCGACGACGTCCAGCGGATCGGGCACGACGTTGGGATGGGCATCCAGCCAACGCGACAAGGCATCAAGATCGATGTTCTCGTCGGTGGATGCCAATGCGTGCCACGCGTTGGCGACGACGGCATCACCCGCTGGACGCGCCGCCAGCTGCACAGCGCGATTGCCAAGACCCTCGCGCTTGCCGGTCATGCGGCGGGCCATGTCGATGGGCGGCAATTCACTGCCGACCCGCGCCAGATAGATACGCTCGGCCTGCTGTACCTGTTTGATGAAAGCCAGCGCCTTGTAGGCGTAGGGCAGGGCCTGATCGGGATGGCCCTGACGCAGGTGGCCTTCGGACTGCCACATCTGGTCGAGCGCGGACTTGAGGATGGCGCGGGTCTGCGGGTCGAGCAGGGTCGCTGCTTCGGCATGGTCGTGGGTGTGGCCGTACTCGGACAGCACGTCGGTTGCACTGCCGAACACCGGTGCGCCCGTGGCATCGCCAGCGCTGCTGCTGCCGTGGTCATGGCCGTCATCATCGGCGTGATCGGCATGTGCATCGGCGTTGGCCGCATCACCGGTTGGCAAGTCACCGGTCGGCGGTGCCTTCGCGCCACCTTCGGCTTCCTCGCCGAGGAACTGGCCGTAGCGCAGGCGCAGGATGCGCTGGTCCACACCGATGGCATCGGCGCGCTTGATGAAGGTGTCGGCATCCAGGCTGCCACGCTGCTTCAGCAGGGCTTCGGCGTCGATGATGATCTGCCGCTGGCTGCGGAAGTAGGCTGGCATTACCTTCTTGATCGCGCCTTCCAGATCGCTGGCCTGCACTTGCTGCTCGCTGGGCAGGCGCATGATCAGGCTGGCGCTGCGTGCCTCCTGCGGCTGCGGGCTGCGGTTGTCGCGGACGCTCAGGCGCGCGACCACTTCATCGCCTGGCTCCAGGCCTAGCGCGGCAAGGTCGGCGCTGTAAGCGAAACGACGCGCAGTAGCAGGGCCGCTGCCGCTCAGTGTCAGCTGGCGTTGCTGGAAGCTGATGTTTTCGCCGCTGCCTTTTGCGGTGGTGATATCCAGCGTCGCGGCGCTGCTCACGCCGAAATCGTCGCTGGCTTCAAAACGTAGCTGCCACGAGCGCTGGCGCGGTGCTGCCTGGTTGAGCGTCTGTGCCGGCTCGATGACCTTGACCTGCGGCGGGCGGTCCACCACCACGTCGAGGCGATACGCGCGTCCGGCGGCTGCCATTGCCGGTGCGGTATGGATGCGATACAAGCCAGCACGCTGCAACACTTCGCTGCCCTGCCAGTAGTCACCGTCACGCTGCAACGCTACCCGACGACCATCATGGAACTGCAGCCACGCTTGTTGCGGCTGCGGTGCGAACTGCAGACGCCACTGCAGGCGACTGCCTTGCAGGGCGCGTGCATCGAGCTTGTCGCCGGAGCTTGCTGCCTGGCCGCTGTAGGCCGGGGGCGTGATCTGCAGCCAGCTGCCACGTACTACGGGCGCGCCGTTCCCCTCAACGCCGGCAACCGGGCTACCGTCAGCGCCAGCTGGTGCGTTGGTCGTACTACGCGGCCACAGTAGCGCAGCTGCTGCCATCACCACGGCAGCCAACAGGCACAACAGTAGTCGTTGCCAAGGCCAGCGAGGGCGGAGGTCAGGCGGATTGTTTTGCAGTCGCTGCTCGACATGCCGGCGCTGACGTTGCTGCAGCGGGTTGAGCGTAGGCGTTGCAGCGAACAGCAGATCGGCGCTGTCCTCAAAGCGCGGATGATCATTCAGACGTGCGACCAGCCAGCGTGCATCCAGCCGCCGCGCACGCCAGACCGCGATGCCGGCAACAGCCAGCAAAGCAAGCGTTCCGGCGATATAGCCGACATCGAAGCCGAGCACGCGCGTGGCCAGCAAGCCGACTGCCAGGGCCAGGGGCAGGCCGCCGCACATCGCAATCAGCAGTGTGCGGCGACGCGCGGCGCGCAGCGGGGTGCGCGGGTTCATGCCTGGCCCCGTCGGCGCGGTGCGCTGGCCAGCCAGCGCTCAAGCAGGAACAGCAGGGCGATTGCCAACAGCAGCCAATGGCTCAGCTCGGTCGCGGGCTGCGGGTAAGGCGTAGCGCCGGCTCCCGGTTGCATCATCGCTGCAGGCGCGCGCCGTGGCGTGGGCGCAGTCTGCAGCACAGCGCGCAGGTCGCTTGGGAAATCCGCATCAAGCAGCACCGGCAGGCTTGCCGGCTGCAGCGGCGCTGCCCAGCGCAGCCATCGGCCTTGTGGCGTGCTGATCTGTTCAATGACCAGCACGCCGTTGGCATCGCGCCATAGCGGCGTGCGCTGCGCATCGGCGGGTACCGGCGTGCGTGCATCTACCAGCAAGCGCCCGCCGCGTTGCAGCCATGCGCTTGTATCGGCCGGTAGCGGCTTGGCCGACAGCCAGACGTGCAGCGTGCCGTCATTGCTGAAGGCGACGTTGTCGACTGCTGTGTCTGGTTTGGTTCCACGCCATGCGCTGGCAACCGCATTGAGATAGCGCAGGCCTTGCTTGCCAGCTTCGTCGTGACGGATCTGCAGTTCAGGCGCGGCAACGACGACGGGCTTGGTGATGGCAACGCTCTGCTCAAGCACCTGCCAGCGCATTGCACGCGAGAGCTGTGGCCGTTGCGCGTCCAGTCCATCGAGTACCGATGGAACAACCACGGTGAGTGCTGCATCGGCAGGCAACGAGGCATCCAACTCACGCAGCAGGCTGGATAGCGGCTGTGCACCCTGCGGCGCTGCGGTCTTGTCGATGCGCGGGAAGCCCGGCGCCAGCCACAGCCACTGTGCATCGGCATTGCCCACGGTGCGTTGGGCAGCGGCAAGGTCAACACCGGGCACTACAGCGATGCGCGGCTGGTTATCAAGTACTCCGGTCAGTGCTGGCCGCGCCAACAGGGCGGCAAGCAAGGCAAGCAGTAGCAAGCGCAGCACCAGCAGCGGCCGTTCGTCGAAGCGGATGCGGCGACGCGGGCGCGGCTTGGCCGACAGCCAGCGCAGTGCGGCGAAATCGATGATGCGTTGTTCGCTGCGGCGTGCGAGGTGGATCAGCAGCGGCAGCAATAGTGCCGCCAATGCAAGGAAACCGGCTGGGAACAGCCATAGCAGGCTCATGCACCGCTCCCGGCACGGCGCCCGAACAGGCGCTGCAACGGTGCATCGATGGCTTCATCGAGATAGGCAGTGTCATGGCGGATGCCGGCGGCCTGCAGCCGTGCATCGAGCACGCGCTGTGCGTCCTTGAAGCGGGCGAGGTATTCGCCGCGCACCGTTGCGCCATCGCTGAGCAGCTCTTCGCCGGTTTCCGGATCGCGGAAACGGTGGCCATCGCGGAACGGAAAATCTCGCTCTTCCACCGTCAGCAGCTGCAGGTGCACCACGTCACGCCCGGCCTTGGCCAGGCGCTCGGCCAGTTCAACACCTGCGGCATCAAAGCCGTCGCCGATCATCACCACCAGGTCGTTGCTGGCGATGCGTTCCCACAGCGGTGATAGCCGCTGCTGCGGTGGCCATTGCCCCTTGGCCTGCAGCGCATGCAATTGCAGATGCAGGCGATCGCGCTGGCGCAGACCGTTGCCGGCCGGCAGCAACTGCACGCCATCGCCGCCAAGTGCGATCAAGCCGAAGGCATCGCCTTGCTGCATCGCCAGCTCGGCAAGGCAGGCGACCAGTGCCTTTGCCGCGTCCAGGCGCTGCCAGTCGGGCCGTGCCTGATCGGCCTGTGCCATCGAGGCGCTGGCATCGAGCAGCAGCCAGACGGTGATCGGGCTTTCGCGTTCGGACTCGCGCACGAAGAAGCGGTCCGAGCGCGCATAGAGTTTCCAGTCGATCTGGCGCAGTTCGTCGCCGGGCTCGTAGGCGCGGTACTGCGCGAATTCCAAGCCAGCACCGCGGCTGCGGCTGGCATGTGCACCAATGCCACGGCTGCCGCTGGCCCGCTGCGGCCACAGCCGCAGGCTGCGCAGGCGGCTGCGCACATCGGCGGGTATCAGCGGTGGCGTGGGAGCGGCCATGTGGAACGTCTTGTCGATCAGGCCGGGAACGGCACCGCGCGCAGCAACGCGGCGATCACGTCATCGGCACTCTTGTGCTCGGCCTCGGCAGCGAACGACAGCAGCAGGCGATGACGCATCACCGGTGCAGCCAATGCCTGCACATCTTCACGGGTGGCGGCGAAGCGGCCCTGCAGCAGGGCACGCGCCTTTGCCGCCAGTACCAGCGATTGACCGGCGCGCGGGCCAGCGCCCCATTTGATCCAGTTGTTCACCTCGGCAGGTGCGCCATCGCCGGGGCGGCTGGCGCGGACCAGGCGGGTGATCCAGCTGAGCAGGTCGGGGCTGATGTGCACATCGCGCACGGCGGCCTGCAAGGCCTTCACCGCTTCGGCATCCATCACCTTGGGCACCACGCCGCTATGGCTGCCGGTGGTTTGGGCGAGGATGTCGCGCTCTTCGCTTTCGCTGGGGTAGTCGACGCGGACATGCAGCAGGAAGCGGTCGAGCTGCGCTTCCGGCAGCGGATAGGTGCCGGCCTGTTCGATCGGGTTCTGCGTGGCCAGCACGAAGAACGGCGAGGGCAGGGCGTAGGTGGTGCCGGCGTAGCTGACGGTGCGTTCCTGCATCGCTTCCAGCAGGGCTGCCTGGGTCTTGGGTGGTGTGCGGTTGAGTTCATCAGCCAGCAGCAGGTTGGTGAAGATCGGCCCTTGCTGGAAGCGGAACGCGCGCTTGCCGGTGCCATGGTCCTCTTCCAGCAGCTCGGTGCCGAGGATGTCGCTGGGCATCAGGTCGGGGGTGAACTGCACGCGCCGGAACTGCAGTTCAAGCGCCTGGCCGAGCGAGCGCACCAGCAAGGTCTTGCCGAGGCCGGGCGCGCCTTCCAACAGGCAGTGGCCGCCGGCCAGCAGGCCGATCAGCAGCTGTTCGACAACCTCATGCTGGCCGACCACGGCCTGTGCGAGCGCGCTGCGCAGCTCGTTCAAGCGCGGCAGCAAGGAGTCCAGATCGGGGGCAGTCATGCGGTCACCTGTGGGGTCAATGCGTCAGTGCGTACATCACGATGTTCACGCCGAACTTGGTGTTGTCTTCGGCCAGGAAGCGTTTGTTGCGCCAGTCGTAGTCCCATTCGCAACCGTAGTCCTTGTTGCTGTAGAGCACGCCCAGCCGGCCATCGATCTCGATGCCCTTGAGGTAGTCGTGGACCAGGTCATCACCCCAGCCATTGAGTTCGAAGCCGGTGGCCGGTGGGCCCTCGGGGAACTTGAAGAAGCTGTTGTAGATGGCGTGGGTGTTGGGCAGTTTCTTCATCGCGCTGGCGCCGAAGATGCTGCGCATCTGTGCTTCGAAGGAGGTGGCGAACAGGCCGTCGATGTCGTGGTTGCAGTCGTCGACGAAGACAAAGCCACCGTTGCGCACGTAGCGCTCGAAGTTGCGGCGTTCTTCCGGGTTGAACTCGACCAGCTTGTGTCCGGCGAGATAGCAGAAGGGCGCGGCCAGCATCTTCGGGTCGGACAGCGCGATGACGTGTTCCTTGGGGTCCACCCGCAGTGTGGTGTAGTCGACCAGCGATGTGATCAGGTTGGACGGCATGCGCGCATCCACGTCCCAGTCACCGGAGTCGTAGCGCAGGCGGGTGAACCAGAAGTCGTAGCGGCTGGCCTGCGCCCGCGCGATGCCCGGCAACGCAGCGCTCACCGCGCCGCCCAGCAGCAGGTGAAGGAATTGCGCTCGCGTCAGACGGGGTGGGGACAAAGCAGGGGACTCGAATAAAGCCCCTCTCCCATCGGGAGAGGGGTTGGGGTGAGGGTAAGGGCGAAGCCTGATGCGGTTGCTTACCGCAGCGCTTCGCGCCGGACCCTCATCCGCCCTTCGGGCACCTTCTCCCGACGGGAGAAGGGGACATCAGTTACACCGCATCCGACAACGAGGTGAACGTAAAGTCACGCAGCTTCATTGGCGGGATCATCATCACGAAGCTGGACTCGTCACCGGCCACGCGCACCGGCTTGCCCAGCTCGTCGATGTTGTTGAGCATGATCACCGGCGATTCGTTGAAGCGGAAATTCTTCACCGGGTGCTTGATCTGGCCGTTCTCGATGTAGAAGGTGCCGTCGCGGGTCAGGCCGGTCAGCAGCACGGTCTGCGGGTCGACCATGCGGATGTACCAGGTGCGGGTGACCAGGATGCCCTTCTCGGTGCCACGCACCAGCTCGGCGATCGACTTGGTGCCGCCGCTCATCAGCAGGTTGCCGGCGCTGGCCTTGGCGGTCTTGCCCTGCTTCTGTGCCCAGTAGCGCGAGTAATCCAGGTTGGCGACCTTGCCGTCCTCGATGATGGCAATGCGCTCGCGCGGCATGCCTTCGCCGTCCCACGGCAGCACTGCTGCGTCGGGATGCCACGGATCGGCGAACAGGTTGACCTTGCTGTCATAGACCTGCTCGCCCAGCTTGTTGCCGCCGCCTTTCTTGGACAGGAAGCTGCGGCCTTCATCGGCGGAGCGTGCACTGAAGAAATTCATCATGAAGCTGATCAGGCCAGCAGCAGCCGCCGGCTCCAGGATCACCGTGTACTTGCCCGGCTCCAGTGCCTTGGCTTCGGCCGATTCGGTGGCCTTGCGCTTGGCGATCTCGATGTCCTGGTCGGCCTTGAAGTCGGCAGCGTTGGCGAGGTTGCGGCCAACCCAGCCCGAGCCGCGGCCATCTTCGGTGCGCACGGTGCAGGTGTAGTTGAAGTTGGTGGTCTTCTGGTAACCGAAGTTGCCATTGCTGTTGGCGATGGCGACGAAGCCGTTGCCGTCTTCCAGGAAGCCGGCAGCGATCAGGCCGTGGCCACGGCAGGGGGTAATGGAGTCAGCAGCCACCTGGGCGCGGAATTCCGGGGTGATGGCTGCAGTCGATTCGCTGAAGGTCGGGCTCGAACGGTATTGCTGCTTGCCAATGGCCGGCATGAACTCCGGGTTCTCCGGTGCCAGCTTGGCCAGGTCTTCGGCGCGACGGACCACGCGCTCCAGTGAAGCGTCGTCGAACTCGTTGATCGACGCGGTGCCAACGCGCTTGCCGAAGGCGACCTGTACGGCCAGTTCGGCGTTGCTGACGATGCCGCTGGTGGAGACGTTGTTCAGCGCGAAACGGATGTTGCCGTCGACCGAGCCGGCCAGCGTGGCGGTGCATTCATCGGCCTTGGACAGCGCGATGACCTTGTCCAGGATGGCCTTGGCTTCCTGTTCGGTGAAGATGCTCATGGTTCAGAAGCTCCTTGACGATCAGCCGAGGCTGCGCGCGGTATTGATGACGTTGATGCCGTCGAAACGGGCGGTGGACGAGCCGTGCGACACGGCCGAGACCTGGCCTGGCTGGCCCTTGCCGTCGAAGAACGAGCCGCCCAGGCGGTAGTCGCGTTCGTCGGCGATGGCGCTGCAGGCGTTCCAGAACTCCGGCGTGCGGATCTGGTAGGCCACGTCCTCGAGCATGCGGGTGATCTGGCCGTTCTTGATTTCATAGAACAGCTGGCCACCGAACTGCGCGTTGTAACGCTGCTGGTCGATGGAGAACGAGCCGTCACCGATGATGTAGATGCCGTTCTCGACGTTCTTGATCATGTCGGCTACCGACAGCGGGGTCTTGCCCGGCGCCAGCGACACATTGGCCATGCGCTGGAACTGCACGCTGGACCAGGAGTCGGCGTAGCAGCAGCCATCGGACTCGGTTTTTCCGAGGATATGCGCCTGGTCACGGATGGTCTGGTAGTCGACCAGCTTGCCGTCGCTGATCAGCGGCCAGCGCTTGGTTTTCACACCTTCGTCGTCGTAGGCAACGGCGCCGAGCGAACCCGGCTGGGTCTTGTCAGCGAAGATGTTGACCTTGTCGCTGCCGTACTGGAAGCGCTGCTCGCGCTTGTCCAGGGTGGCGAAGCTGGTGCCGGCGTAGTTGGCTTCGTAACCAAGCACGCGGTCCAGTTCCAGCGGATGGCCGACGGCTTCGTGGATGGTCAGCCAGGTGTGCGACGGGTCCAGGATCAGGTCGTACTTGCCCGGTTTGACCGACGGTGCCTTGAGCTTTTCCTGTGTTTGCTTGGCGGCGGCGATGGCGTCTTCGCGCATGTCATAGGACTGGCCGTAGACGGTGACGCCATTGGGCAGCACGGTCTTGCCGGAGGCATCGCCATCCAGGTATTCGTAGCCCAGACCCATCGGCGAGGACAGACCGGCACGGGTGCGGAACTTGCCGCTGGCCTTGTCGATGGCGGTGACCGTCATCGGTGCCCAGATGCGGTGCACGTCCTGGTCGATATAGGAGCCATCGGTGGAAGCGAAGTACTTCTGCTCGTTGACCAGGAACAGCATCGAGTTGACGAAGCTGGCGCCGGCGCCGATGGCTGCGGCGTTCACGCCCAGCAGCAGATCGGCCTTGTCCTTGATCGGAACTTCCATCGCGTTCTTCTTGATCGGCGTGCGCCAGCTGACTTCGCCATAGCCCGGCGCCTTGGCGAACTGCACCGGTGCGGTCTGCACCTTGGCATTGGCCTTGGCGATGGCGGCGGCCTGCTGCGCGGCCTTGACCACGCCGGCCGGGCTCAAGTCATTGGTGGCGGCAAAGCCCCAGGCACCGTTGACGATCACGCGGATGCCGGTGCCAGTGGACTCGGTGTTCACCACGTTCTGGACCTTGTCCTCGCGGGTGATGACGAACTGGCGCAGGTAGCGGCCGATGCGTACATCGCAATAGGTGGCGCCGGCGGCGCGTGCTGCATTGAGCGCGTCATCGGCCAGGCGCTTCTTGATGGCCGGATCGAGTGCGGTCAACAGTTGTTCGGCGGCGATGGCCTTGCCGAAGAAGGACGGCACCATCAGGCCGCCAGCGGTAAGCCCGGTCAGGGCTAGGAAGTCACGTCTCTGCAAGGCTGCTCTCCACGGGGCAAGGCCCGCGAGGCGGGCACTACGGCAACAAACGACGGTGGCTTCGCGGTGATCTGCGAACTGTTCGATTTTTGCGGGCAGGTGTTTGCAGCGGTAGTGACTTTAGGCATGGAAAAGCAATTTATTTGGGTTTTCTGCGGAGAGCTCACCCCTCCCCAGCCCTCCCCTTCGCTGCGCGAAAGGGAGGCAGCGCACCCCCTCCCTTTGGCCATAGGCCAAGAGGAGGGCTGGGGAGGGGTGAGCTCTTGCGCTTGTCGCAATCCAATCACCCAACCACCTCCATCAACACCTGCTGCATCCAGTCCACGAACACCCGCAGCCGTTGCGAGGGATGGCGACGGTGCGGAAACAGCAGATGCATCGGCATCGGATCGGCGTGATACGCGGGCATCACCTCCAGCAGGCTGCCAGCTGCCAGCTCGGCACGCACGTCGTAGGCGGGAATCTGGATCATCCCCAGGCCGGCGATGCAGCAGGCGATATAGGCCTCGGCACTGTTGACGGTGACACGCCCGGCCAGGGGTTGGCTGCGCAGGACGCCGTTCTCGCGCCACTCCCAGGCCTCCACCCGGCCGTTGCCGGGCGAGGCGTACAGCACGCCCCAATGTGTGCCCAGCTGCGAGGGATGCGTTGGAAGGCCGTGTCGCTCCACATACGCAGGGCTGGCCACATTGATCAGCGGCAACTGGCCCATGCTGCGCGCCACCAGCCGTGAGTCCTGCAACGGTCCTACCCGCAGCGCGCAATCCACGCCGTCTTCGATCAGGTCGATGCTGCGGTCGGTCATGCCCAGCTCAACATCGATCTGCGGAAACGCCTGCAGGAAACCAGGCAATGCCGGGGCGATGATCAGGCGGCCTATGCGACCGGGCACATCCACCTTGATCCGCCCACTCAACGCCTGCGGTGATTGCCGGAACAACTGCTCGGCTTCGTCCACGTCGCCGATCAACTGCTGGCAGCGGGCGTGGAACAGCAACCCATCCTGGGTGGGCGTGACCTGGCGGGTGGTGCGGTGGAGCAGCCGCGTGCCCAGCCGCTGCTCCAGCGTGCGTACTGCTTCGGACACGGTGGAACGCGGCAGATTGAGCTGGTCGGCGGCGCGGGTGAAGCCGGCGCAGTCCACCACCCGGACGAAGACGCGGTACAGCTCGATACGATCCATGGCGATTGTCCGGATGGGCCGACAAGTGAAGTCAGAATGACCAGCTTTATCCGGAAAACCAAGTCGATAGGCTCTGTTGACACCCTCTCAACCATAAGAGCAAGCCATGACCGACCATCGCATCCACGGCAAGACGGCCCTCATTGCCGGCGGCGGCAAGAACCTGGGCGGCCTGTTGGCCCGCGACTTCGCCCGCCAGGGCGCCAGCGCCATCGCCATCCACTACAACAGTGACGCGGCGCGTGCCGAGGCCGAAGCGACCGCCGAGGCGGTGCGCACGGCCGGTGCCAACGTCCATCTGTTCCAGGCCGACCTGACCTCGGCTGCGGCGATGGAACAGCTGTTTGATGATGCCAGGCAGGCCATGGGCCGCATCGATATCGCCATCAACACGGTCGGCAAGGTGTTGAAGAAGCAGATGACGCAGATCAGCGAAGCGGAGTTCGATGCCATGGATGCGGTGAACAACAAGACCGCGTTCTTCTTCCTGAAAGAAGCCGGTCGCAATCTCGCCGACAACGGCAAGGTATGCACGCTGGTGACCTCTTTGCTGGGCGCTTTCACCCCGTTCTATTCAAGCTATGCCGGCACCAAGGCACCGGTGGAGCACTACACCCGCGCGGCGGCCAAGGAATTTGGCGAACGCGGGATTTCAGTGACGGCGATTGGCCCGGGACCGATGGACACCTCGTTCTTCTACCCGGCCGAAGGCGCGGATGCGGTGGCCTACCACAAGACTGCAGCGGCGCTGTCGCCGTTCTCCAAGACCGGGCTGACCGACATCGAGGACATCGTGCCGTGGGTGCGTTTCCTGGTATCCGAGGGCTGGTGGATGACTGGGCAGACGATTCTGGTCAATGGTGGATATACGACGCGCTGAGGCTGCTGACCTTCTCCCTTCGGGAGAAGGTGCCCCGAAGGGGCGGATGAGGGTAGGGGCGAAGTCCGGTGGCGGGATCAAAGACGACAAACGGGTTGCGTCGTGCTTGAGCATTCGCCGGTGTCCCCATCGCGATTGCTGGCAACCCCCTGCAGCGCGGCTTCGCCCGTACCCTCACCCCAACCCCTCTCCCGATGGGAGAGGGGCTATCCGCATCAGCCGAGGCTGCGCGCCGTATTGATGATGTTCACCCCATCAAAGCGCGTGGTGGCCGAACCATGCGATACCGCCGACACCTGCCCCGGCTGGCCCTTGCCGTCAAAGAACGAACCGCCCATGCGGAAATCGCGCTCATCGCAGATCGCGCTGCAGGCATTCCAGAATTCCGGCGTGCGGATCTGGTAGGCCGCATCCTCGACCATGCCAGCAATCTCGCCGTTCTTGATCTGGTAGCAGAGCTGTCCACCAAACTGCGCGTTGTAACGCTGCTGGTCGATCGAATACGAACCGCGGCCGTGGATGTAGATGCCGTTCTCGACGTCCTTGACCATCTGCGCCGGAGTCAACGGGTTCTTGCCCGGTGCCAGCGACACATTGGCCATGCGCTGGAACTGCACGCTCTTCCACGAATCCGCATAGCTGCAGCCATGCGAGGCGTTCTCACCCAGGATATGCACCTCGTCGCGGGTGGCCTGGTAGTTGACCAGGATGCCGTCCTTGACCAGATCCCACTGCTTGGTCTTCACCCCTTCATCGTCATAGCCCACCGCGCCCAGGCTGTAAGGCACGGTCTTGTCGGCGGTGAAGTTGACGATGTCGCTGCCCCAGCGGAAACCGGCCTCGCGCTTGTCCAGCGTGGCGAAGCTGGTACCTGCGTAGTTGGCTTCGTAGCCGAGCACGCGGTCCAGCTCCAGTGGATGGCCGACGTTCTCGTGGATGGTCAGGAACAGGTTGGACGGGTCCAGTACCAGGTCGTACTTGCCCGGCTTCACCGATGGCGCGGTGAGCTTGGCGCGCGCCTGTCTGGCGGCGGCGATGGCATCTTCCACCGGATCATAGGAATGGCCGTAGGCCACCACGCCGCCCGGCAGCTGGTGCTTGTCGGCGGCGTTGCCGTCGAGGAACTCCCAACCCATGCCGGCCGGTGCCGACAGCCCGGCGCGGGTGCGGAACTTGCCGCTGGCCTTGTCGATGGCGGTGGCGGTGAACGGCAGCCAGATGCGGTGCACGTCCTGGTCGATCCAGGAGCCGTCGCTGGAGGCGAAGTACTTCTGTTCGTTGACCAGGAACAGTTGCGAGTTGATGAAGCTGGCACCGGCATTGATCGCCGCCGCATTGATCGACAGCAGCAGATCGACCTTGTCCTTGACCGGTACCGCCATCGCGTTCTGGCGGATCGGCGTCTTCCACTGCACCTCGCCCACGCCTGGCGTGGGTGCCAGCTGCACCGGCTTGGTCTGGATCTTCGCGTTGGCCCTGGCAATGGCAATCGCCTGCGCTACCGCGGCGGCCACGCCCTGCGTGGTGGACTGGTTGCTGGCAGCAAAGCCCCAGGCGCCATTGACGATCACGCGGATACCGACGCCTGCCGACTCGCTGTTGGTGACGTTCTGCACCTTGTCTTCGCGGGTGACGATGGCCTGGTTGAGGTAGCGGCCGATGCGTACATCGCAGTAGCTGGCGCCGCCCTGTTTGGCCAAGGCAAGCACGGTGTCGGCCAGCAGCTTCTTCTTGGCCACATCGGCCGGCGCAAGCAGCTCCTCGGCAGCAATCAGCTGGGCATTGGGCAGCATGAAACCAGCGAGGCCGAGGCCGGAGAGTGAAAGAAACTGACGGCGTTGCATGAGGGGCGGAACTCCAGAGCCAACGATGCAGTGCATCGCACAAGACCCTTGAATCTCGACGGCGCGGGGTTCAGGCACAAGTGACCATGGTCATGCATGGCGGTAAACAGGCACTGCGGCACAATCTGCCACGCATCCCCAAGGCCCCAAAACGATGACCAGCAAGCCCTACTCCGAATCCTGCGAGCGCAACCGCGCACCCATCCTGCAGGTGCTGCAGCAGCATCTGGGCCAAGCCCGCACTGTCCTGGAAATCGGCAGCGGCACCGGTCAACACGCCGTGCATTTCGCTGCCGCGATGCCCTGGCTACGCTGGCAGGCCAGCGATCACCGCGACCACCTGCCCGGGATGCGCCAGTGGCTGGACGAGGCGGCGCTGCCGAATACGCCTGCGCCGCTGGAACTGCAGGCAGTGATTGGCGAAGGCCTGCAGCCCTTGCCGCCGCTGCCGGTGCATGACGGCGTGGCCGGCTTCGATGCCGTGTTCAGCGCCAACACCCTGCACATCATGGGCTGGGAGGAAGTACAGGCGCTGTTCGCCGGGTTGCCGGCGCTGATGGCGCCAGAAGCGTTGTTCATCGCCTACGGCCCGTTCAACTACAACGGCGCCTTCACCAGCGACAGCAACCGCAACTTCGACGGCTGGCTGAAGGCGCGTGACCCGCGCTCGGGCATCCGCGATTTCGAGGCGGTTGATGCCCTCGCGCGTGCGCAGCAGCTGGAGCTGCGCGAGGACGCGGCGATGCCAGCCAACAACCGTTGCCTGGTATGGCAGCGGATGCGCGTTTGACGCCGGGCGGGCTAGGATGCGGAGACTTCAGGCAAGGGGCGGGGCGTGATGCAGGGACGTAAGTGGTTGGTGGCGATGGTGCTGGGCTTTGCTCCGCTGGCGTGCCTGCAGGCGCAGCCAATGGACGCGCGGGCAGCCGCGATGCAGGTGCAGGCGAGCTACCCGGGGGTGATCGAACTGGAGGTGGATGCCAGCGACATCCAGCGTCGCATCCAGCGCGTGCACCAGCGCATTCCGGTGTCGGCCGGTGCGCTGACCCTGTGGTACCCGCAGTGGATACCCGGCAATCATGCACCGACCGGCCCGATCAACCAGATGGCCGGGCTGGTCATCCGCGGCAACGGCCAGGTGCTGCAGTGGACGCGCGACTCTGGCGACATGTACGCCTTCAAGCTGCAGGTGCCGGAAGGCGTCGATGTGCTGGATATCGAGTTCCAGTACCTGTCACCGACTGCCAGCGACCAGGGCCGGGTGGCGATGACGCCGAACATGCTCGACCTGCAATGGCATCGCGTGTTGTTGTACCCGGCCGGCTATGACGCACGCGGCATCCAGGTCAAACCCAGCCTGCGCCTGCCCGACGGTTGGCAGAGCGGCACCGCGCTGGATGTTGCACAGCGCAGCGGCGGCAACGAGCAGTACGTGCCGGTCTCGTTGATGACCTTGATTGATTCGCCGGTATTCGCCGGCCAGTACTTCAAGCGCTTCGCGCTGGACGAGACATCCAAACAACCGGTGTGGCTGGACGTAGTCGGCGAAAACCCGCAGGGCCTGCAGGCCGATGCCAAGGTGCTGGATGCACACCGCGCGCTGGTGCGCGAGGCCGACGCGGTGTTCGGCTCGCGCCCCTACACGCGCTACAACTTCCTGCTGGCGGTATCGGACGTGTTCAGTGGCATCGGCCTTGAGCATGCGCAGAGCAGCGAGAACGGCATGCACGATGGCTACCTGCGTGGTGAGCGGCCGTTCCTCGACAACGACCTGCTGCCGCACGAATACGCGCACGCCTGGGTGGGCAAGGCGTGGCGTCCACGCCCAACCTGGGTGCCGCATTACAACGCGCCGATGCACAACGACGAGTTGTGGATGTACGAAGGCCAGACCCAGTACTGGGCGGTGGTATTGGCTGCGCGCTCCGGGCTGTGGAAGCCGGACTATGCGATGGCGATGCTGGCCCAGTTGCAGGCCAACTACGCCACCCAGCCCGGTCGCCAGTGGCGCGATCTGCACGACACTGTTCACCAAGGCATCCTCGACTTCAATTCCAAGCCGCAGGCCTGGGCCGACTGGCAGCGAGCGTTCGAGTTCTATAACGAGAGCACGCTGCTATGGCTGGGCGTGGATGCACGCCTGCGCAGCTTGTCGAAAGGCAAAGTCACGCTGGACGATTTCGCCAAGCGCTTCCATCAGGGCGGCAAGCAGGGCGATATCCGCCTATACGAGCGCGCCGATGTGATGCAGGGCTTGGAAGCAGTGCAGCCCGGCAACTGGGATGTGTTCATCGGCAGCCGCCTGGATGCCCGCGATGGCAAGGCGCCGGATGGTTTGGCCGCTGCGGGCTGGGAGCTGTACTTCGACGAGCAGCCGAATCTGGTGGTTGCCGACGGCGAGGCCGATGGCGCAACGGATCTGCAGTACTCGCTGGGCCTGAAGATCGGCAGTGACGGCGTGCTGCAGGCGGTGGGCTGGGACAGCCCGGCCTTCAAGGCAGGTTTGGCCAAGGACGTGACGATAGTTGCCGTGAACGGCCTGGCCTATAGCGGTGGCCGCATCAAGCAGGCGCTGACCGATGGCAAGCAAAGCGGCACACCGATCGAGTTGATCGTGCGCCAGGCGGACAGCTTCCGCACCGTGCGAATCGATTACCGCGAAGGCCTGCGCTATCCGCATCTGCGGCGGATTGCAGGGACGACGGATCTGTTGACGCGAATTTTGGCTGCGCAGAGGTAAGGAACTGCCTCCTTCTCCCTTTGGGAGAAGGTGCCCCAACGGGGCGGATGAGGGTAAGCGCGAAGCCTCGTGAAAAGTATCGCGCGGGCTTCGCCCCAACCCTCACCCCAACCCTCACCCCAACCCTCACCCCAACCCTCACCCCAACCCCTCTCCCGTAGGAGAGGGGCTTCGAGCGAAAGCAACAGCCTCAGTATCCGATCCGATACCCAACCCCAAACGTCCGCCCCTGCGCCGGTACGCTCGAGAGCTTGCCGTAGGTCGCTTCCGCCTGCTGGCCATAGACCGTCTTGTAGTCGCGATCAGCCAGGTTGTAGACGCCCATGCTGAAACGCCCACCCGCCAGCGGCAGCTCACCAATCAGATCGAACACCGCATAGCCACGGATCTTCGCCGCCGGCGTCGCGCGGATGGTCGGGCTGACCGAGGCCAGCTGCGCATCACGCCACGCATCATCGGTGCCACCGACGGCCTGGCCCTGCAAGCGCAGCAAACTATCGTTGGCAAAGCGCCACTGGCCATGCACGCCTGCCTTCAACGGCGATACACGGAATGCATTGAGCTCGCGCCACTGCCCGGCCGCATCACGGTACTGGCCGCGGGTGCTGGCCACGCTGGCACCCAGTTCCAGCTGCGCGCCAGGCGTATAGCGCAGGTTGGCCTCCACGCCGTAGACGCGCTCGTCGGTATCGGCCACTGACACGCTGTAGTTGCGGTTGAACTGCACGGTCTTGTCCGAGCGGTTGTAGAACGCGGTCATCGCACTCTGCAGCTGCGTGTTGTTCAAGCGCCAGCCCAGCTCGTAGTTGTCGACCTTGATCGGGCCGATGTTGCGGCTGTCGATGACGAAGTTGGCCGGCACGTCACGCAGCATGCGCTGCGTATCGGGCAGGCTGAAGCCCTGCGAGAAGTTGGCGAACAGCTGCTGCGCATCGCTGAACTTGTAGACCACGCCGGCATTGAACAGCGTCTGCGAATGGCGCACGCGGCCACCGGCCAGCAGCTGCGGTTGATAGCCGGCCACCGCGTCGGCAGTGATCGCCTCGGTGTAGGGCAGCGAATCGTCCACGTTGTTGCGCAGGATCTGGTGGCGCACGCCGGCCTGCACGCTGAAACGTTCGCTCAGCGCATGGTCGGCCTGCAGGAACAGGCCGGTGGTGTCCACGCGCACATCCGGGCCCATCGCGTACTGTGCAGTCGGCACGTAGTTCAGGCCGTTGCTGGCGATGAAACGATTGATGTCGTACATCTGCCCGCGCTGGCTGTCCTCTTCACGCTCATGGTCCACACCATAGGACAGCTGCAGGCTGCGACCGCCGATATCGAAGCCCTTGTGCAGGGCGCTGCGCAGGCCCCAGACGTCGATGTCGGTATTGGACTGCATGGCCACATAGGCATAGCCACCCGGCAGCGCCGGATGCACCAGCGTCGATACCGACGGGAACCAGCGGCCCTGCTCATTGCGGTAATAGGCTTCCACGCTCAGCTCCTGGCCGCCGAACACATCGCGGTTGCGGTATTGCGCATTGATGCCCTGGTGGCGGGTGCGTGGCTGTGCGTTCAACTGCAGGCCATCGACGGCGTTGTGGCTGGGCTGGTATGCGGGATTGAACAGCACCGCCAGGCGCGGGCCGTAGTCCGGGCCGTAGTCGCTGTCCTGCTGGTCGTCATACCAACGCACACCCACGCTGAGCTGCTGGGCGGGGGTAAGCGCCCACTCAAGACGTGCGTTGAGCTCCTTGGTCTCGGTGTCCTGGCGGTCGGTCTGGGCGATCTCCGGGCCAATGCGGCGGCCATGTGCATCCAGCGACGCGCCCTGGCGGCCATAGGCGATACCGAAGGCACCGCTGAAGCGGTCACCACGCACGGTCATGGTCTGCGCGGCGTTCCACGCCAGGTTGTCGCTGGATACATCCGAGGGCGTGCGCAGGCCGAGCTGGCTGGCCAGCTGCACCGGCGCGTCGCCCGGCTGCAGGGTGATGATGTTGATGATGCCGCCGCTGGCACCGGCGCCATACAGCGCGGTGGCACCGGAGATCACCTCGATGCGCTCGATCATCGTCGGCGAGATGCTGTTGAGCTGGCGCGAGCCATCGCGTGCGCCGGTCAGCGGCACGCCATCGATCATCACCTGCACGCTGCGGCCACGCATGGTCATACCGTAGTTGCTGGTGGTGCCACTGGCCGGTGCCAACGACGGCACCAGCTGGCCGAGAATGTCGGCGGTGCTGCGGCCGGCTGCGGTCTGCTGGGCGATCTGCTCGCGCTCGATGGCGTATACGGTGCCGGCGATCTCGGCCACGCTGCGCGCACCGCGTATGGCGGTGACGCTGACGGTATCCAGCTGGCGGGTACCGCTGGTGGTGTTGGCCTGTGCTGCCAGCTGGCCACTGATGGCCAGGCTCAGCAGGGCGAGCGGAAGCGTTGCTGCGGTATGCCGCATGGTGTCCTCGGAACGTATCAGGGAGAAGAAGGAGAGGGCGCGAAGCGGCGCAGCAGCGGCCGGCACAACAGCAACCCAAGCGCGGAGACGATCGCCAGCGCCACGTAATAAGCGGGGTAACCCAGGCCCTTGGCGAGGAAGCCGGACAAGGCACCGCCGATGAAATAGATCAGCAGTTCGAAGCACACCAGCAAGGTGAAATCGGTACCGGCCTGCTCGCGCGAGCTGATCCGCATGAACAAGGCATACAGGCTGGTCATCGCCACATAGCGCAGGGCCAGCAGGGCGATCACCAGCGCACCCAGCCCAAACTGGGAGGAGGCAAGCACACCGCTGTACAGCAGGGCGGCCAGCAGCACATACAGCAGCGTGCGCCACCAACCGGCGTGCATCAGCAGCTGTTCGGCGCTGCGCTGCTTGAGCAGCCAGGCCGCCCCCACTGCAGCCAACATGCCAACACCGGCCCCGCCCACTGAGATCAGCAGGCCGATCTCGGTCAGACTCCACTTCTGGTCGACCAGCAGCGGATTGACCATCGCCATCGCCGGTGCTTCCACCATGCGATACAGGACGATCAGCAGCAGCGCCCAGCGCAGCTCGGGCCGGCACAGCGCACGCAGCACGCTCGGCCGCTGGCTGGCCGCCGGCCGTGGCACCTCGTTGATCTGCTGTACGGCGAACAGGGTCAAGGCACTCATCGCCGCCAGACTCAGCAGGGCCACGTTCCAGCCGCGGGTTTCGTACAGCCACAGCACGCCTGCGCCGCCGACCATGCTGCCCAGCGCCACGCCCACACTCTGCGCCATGCTGCCCAGACGGTGCTCGGCCGGCGCCAATGCTTCCACCGTATAGCCATCGATGGCGATGTCCTGGGTGGCGGCAATGGTGGAAATCCACATGCCCACCAGCACGAAGACGGTCAGCCCATGGTCCAGCCCGGTGAAGGCCAATACCAGGATGCCGACCAGCAACAGCAACTGGGTCAGCCACAACCAGCTGCGGCGGCGGCCCAGGGCAGGCAGGTGCCAGCGGTCCACCAGCGGCGCCCACAGGAACTTGAACGCCCACGGCAGGTAGAGCAGCGACAACATGCCGATCCAGCGCAGGTCCACGCCCTGGCTGCGCAGGATGGCGGGTACCGCCACGTTGTAGAAATACAGCGGCAGCGCATGGGCCATGTACAGCACCACGATGACGCCCAGGCCGAAACGCGAGGCAGCGCCGTGCTCAGTGCGCATCGGCCTGCTCCAGCTGTTGGCCGACCCAGCGCATACCATCGGCGTCGTCAGTGGTGACGTAGTAGGGCACGCCCCAGGCCGCGTGCAGGGCCGGCGTATCCAGCCGCTGCTGCTCGGCCACGCTGCTGGCGATGCGCACCAGGCCCTTGCAGTAAATGCGGAAGGCGGGCTTGTGCTGCTTGTACCAGAGCGCCTGGATGGCGCGGTAATCGTCACTGAAGCTGGCACCGGGCACGGTGCTGGCGATGAAGTAGAACGGCGTGGCGGCCACGATCAATGCTTCCACGCGCTGTAGCCAATCACGGATCTCGTCCGCGCTGACCTCACCGTGGAAGACGGCGCGGACCACAGCCGCCTGCTTGATCGTCAAACCCATTGCCACTGACCTTCACTGAATACGGGGCAGGGCCGCCCATACGCGACCCTTCAAATAAGAATAGTTATCAATACCATTGAAAGTTTAGGCGCAGCGAAGGAAAATTTAGGCAGGACCACATTCCGGGATGCCCTGCATGCAGGTTTTCACCTGCGCCGAACTGATGACCGCAGCCCACGCGCTGGGCGGGCAGGTTGATTTCGATGCCGGCATGGCCGACGCCACGCCGGTGCTGGCCGGCTGGCAGCAGGTGCACGCGCTGGACGATGGCGTGTCGCTCTACCTGAGCCGTAGCCGCGACATGGTGGGCGGCTGCAGCCACAACCGTCTGGCACCGGGCATCACTGCCGGCTTCCTGGTGGATGGCGAGGCCGACGTTGCCATCGGCACGCATCGCTTGCGGCTGGAGGGCAACCATCGGCGCATGCCGACCATGCTGGTCCACCTGCGTGAGGAAGACAGCTTCCAGCGCCATTGGCAGGCCGGGCGACAGGAAGGCAAGGTCAGCCTGCACCTCAGCGGCGACTGGTTGCAGCGGCAGCTGCAGGCCGATTCCCGTGGCAGTGCCCGATTGGCACGCGTTTGTAATGGCCATGCCGACAACCATGCATGGCGACCACCGGCGCCGTTGCTGCAGCGTGCAGCGCAACTGCTGGAGAACAAGGCCGTTTCGCTGCCATTGCTGCGCCGCCTGCAGCAGGAAAGCTTTGCCCTGGAACTGGCGGCGGATGTGCTGCAGACACTGGCCAGCGAGGGTGGCGAACGGCCTTTGGGTTCGCACCTGCAGCGCTGCGTCACACGCCTGCACGAGTGGTTGCAAAGTGGAGAGGCCGACACACTGAGCATCGCGCAGATGGCTCGCCAACTCGGCACCAACGCAGTGGACCTGCAGCGTGGTTTCCAGCATTGCCATGGCCAAAGCATCGCCAACTACCAGCGCGAGCTACGGCTGGAACGCGCCCGCCAGGCACTGCTGCGCCAGCACGTGCCCGTGGATGTTGCCGCCACCATCGCCGGCTACGCACACACCAGCAGCTTCAGCGCCGCGTTCAAGCGCCGCTACGGCACATCACCCTCGCAGCTGAAGTAGCGCCCGCTGTTTGGCTGTTTGTAGGAGCGGTGTAAGCCGCGAAGCCACCAAACCGAAACGCCTGCAAGGTCCGTGCATCCAATGATGCCTGCTGGCAGCGAACGAACTGACCAGAGAACCGCGAAGAACTTGATCATCGCACCGAACGTTCCGATAGACAGCTCGTGGCTCAAAGCCACCACACCGCGCGACGCAGTAGTTGCATGCTGCATGCAGAGATCAAACCGACTTCGCGCACGTCTTGCAGCCGACCACGATGCCAATTCATACCAATGAATTGGCAAGTCGAAGACCCCATTGCATGACCATCACCGCAGAAGAGAACGCCTGTTCACCCGCATATTTTCACCTCGCATCTGCATAGATGACTGCGCACGCCACGCGTTGGTCCATCAAATTCAACGGTGTTCATTGAGCTTGCTGAATTCAAGTCACAGCGGTGCTCATTCAAACACCTTCACAGTTCATTTATCTGTGCAAACCTCAGCTGAAAGCGCATCACGCTGCTCTGCAGAAACGTAGCTATATTCGAGATCCCCCAAGCGAAGGAGGAAGTGGAATGTTCATGACCAAACAAAAAATGGTGATGGCGCGTACGCTCGGCGTGGCAGTCGTCGTCATGAGCCTGGCATCCTGTGCAACCTATAAAGAAGAGTTTGCAGGGATCAACTCACGCCTCGACCAACTCGACACGAAGGTACAGGGCGCGGCACAGAGCGCCGAGTCCGCCAATCAGTCCGCACAGCAGGCCAACCAACGACTGGATCAAATTGAAGGTCGCGTCCAGCAACTTGAAAGGGCACCACGCCGCACACCGCGCGGCTGATCGCTCCGCTCGATTCACGATGAATACCTGAATTCAGGATCCGGTGGCCTTTACCGGCCACTGGTTTCCCCCCCTAGATCAGTCTTCATTGCAAGGAACCGTCCCATCCGTACGTACACATACCCTGCAATCCTCGCCGCCCTTGGCGTGCTGGCGTTCGCGAGCATCGACGCGGCCAGCGCCAAGGACGCCACCGTGCAGCAAGCGGCAAGCGCCGTCGATCAGCTTCCGCCCGACCAGAAGGTGTCCGACACGGTGATCGAACTCGCCGGCTGGGTTGTCGCAAGCAAGGACAACCAGGGCTATCCCTTCGCGATCATGGACAAGGCCGCTGCACAGATCCTGGTGTTCAGTGGCGACGGCCGACTGCGTGGCGCCACGCCTGGACTGTTTGGCTCGGCAACTGGCGATCACGTAGCTCCCGGCGTCGCCGGACTCGCGCTGCGCGAGATTCCGGGCCGCGACCGCACCACACCTGCGGGTCGTTTCATCGGCGGCTTCGGCCCCTCGCTCGACGCCGGCCGCGTGCTGTGGGTGGACTATGATTCCGCAGTCTCCATCCATCCCACCGCTACCGGCGTACCTGCCGAGCGCCGCGCAGAGCGGCTCGCATCGCCAACGCCGGACGACAACCGTGTCACCCACGGCTGCATCAACATCGCGCCGGACTTCTACGAACAGATCGTCAGCCCAACATTCGAGCGCGGCGGCCTGTTCTACATCCTGCCGGACAAGGACAGCCTGGAAGCGACCTTCCCGGAGTTCGCAAAGAGTCGCGCCGCCGGGAAAGACAGCGAAGGCAAACACGCCGGGCGCTGAAGAAGGTGCCCTGCCTGCACATCCGCATCAGCAGCGAGAGGCATTTTCTTTTGTAGGAGCGGCGTAAGCCGCGAAGCAAGCACCGCCTACCGACCTACCAATGCAGCCGAATCAATCCACAGTCCTATCAACGAACCCACGCGTATAAGGCAACACCTCCAAACTACGCCGATCCACCTGCGCCAACACTTCACTGAAGCCAAACGCAGGCTCCCAAGCCAAGGCCCTCCGCATAGCGGCATTGTCGTAGACCCGATCAATGACCGAAGGCAGTGGCCAACCACGCCGCTCATGCTCGGCAACCAGCGCCGGGCAACGCAGGCGCAACACTCCAACGGCATCACGCCCCAACTGCTCAAGGTCTTCGCGCTGGAACGGCGTCGAACCACTGACAACAAATCGATTGAACGAACCAGCCGGCAACGCCAACGCCGCCACATGCGCATCAGCAACATCGCGGACATCAATACCGCGATGCAGGCGCAGCACCGACATCTGATCCGCAGGCTGCGGGAAGCAGCGCGACATGCGGATGACGCTGCGTGTGAGCTCACCACCAGACCAATCGGCCAGGATCTGCTCGGCGTCCAGCTTGGTGCGGTGATACACCGTCTTGGGCTGCGGCGTCACGGATTCGTCGATCCATGTACAACCCTGCCCGGGGACAGCATCGCCATACAGTGCGGTGGTACTGGTATAGACCACCTGCTTCACCCCCGCCTGCTGCGCAGCCTCCAGCAACTGCTGCACACCCGCCACATTGACCCGTTCGAACTCGCGATCAGATACAAGACCGACGTGCGGCGCGTGGTACGAAGCGGTGTGGAAGACCACATCGACGCCCTGCAATGCCGAGTGCAGCAAGCGGCTGTCGGTGAAGTCACCAATAAGCGACGAGCAGGAGAAAGGGGAGCGGTCGAGGCCAATGACCTCATGGGCTGCGGCAATCGCGTTGTAGATTGCGCGGCCAATCCGGCCTGAACTACCGGTGATAAGAGCTTTCACGGAAAAGTGCGTCTGGCGCCCGGGACCTGCCGGGATGGAGGCATGGTAGATCGCCTTCTGCATTTAAAGCTAGGCGGTCACGAGCATGCCTACAAGCTGCTCGCCGACACCGGCCGGCTAGGCGGTCATCGTAATCTGCCCCAGTTTCTCTCAGATATCTGATCCGCAAGCTGAGGGAAGTAGCGCGACATACGGATGACGCTACATGTTAGTCCTGTGCCGGACCAGTCAGCCAGGATCTGTTCGGCGGACCACCCGCCAATCCTTCAGGCATCGGGATCCGGGATGGCGCGAAGCTGGTTCATTACTGTTGCGCCGTAAGGCGTAAGAGTCCAGTAATCGCTGCGATCTTTGACACTCCTGTTCTTTTCATTTTTAACGATGTAACCCAAAGCTGCAAACTGAATGATGATTGTTTCAAGGTCGGCTATCGCTGGTGCGACTGTGCTTTTCTTGAATGAGTGACCTTTGACGTCAGCTCGCTTGCTTGCTCTGAATTCGGCAGCAATCCTTTCGGCAATATAGGTAGTTAGGCGCTGTTGCATCTGATGCGTGTTTGATTCATGCACGAGAATCGGAGAAAGCTCGAAAAAAAGCTTGTTCCAGGTGGCATCGATGCACCACTCCCATGTGTAAGATTCGTACTCTTTGATGGTCTTAAAAGTCAGGGCTATAGAAAATTCTTTGTCGCCGCTAGCGAGCCCCTTGGCGCCTTTCGGGGGCTCTGTGCTGGTGGAGCGTAGCTGTTGCTCAAGCTCTTCAATTCTGTTTTTGAGCTTCAACATTTCCATTGCAGCTTCCGGAGTCTGTGCGCGGTCGGCGCGCACCCAGCCGATGCCAGGATTCGACTTTTGGAGTTTCACTAGGCTTCGGCTGACGACTGAACCTAGGTCTTGTGGGGTTGTCCAAAACTTGCACATTTTCTTCTGTACAAGTTCTTTGAACAAAGCGAGGTTCCTTTTCCCTTCCTCTGAAGTCTCACATCGTTTTGCTTGAAGCGAACACGGATCACTATGGACGAAACCGATAACAGGCTTTCCCGTCTCAAGTGCATACCTGTACTCCATTTCTGTATAGCTAACTCCATCGGGTCCGAGGCTGCCATATCGACCGGCAAGGACGACAATGTAGTAGTCACAGTCGTCAATTACGCCCTTAATCAGTGACCACTGATCTTCGTTCGCTGCGGGAAACATTTCCATGCCCGAGGGGATGCAGTCCAACTCAAGAAGTGCGTGCATAATCTCCTGCCGTTCTTCTTGGAGGTCTTGATAAGTCGAGCTAACAAAGACCTGATACTTCTTTTCGTCAGTAGCCATAAGAGTCAGAGTTCTTGGATGCTTTTAGTGTAGAGAGCAGGGTTTGTAAAGAACAAGGGGAGGGCGACAGCAGAATTCGGTTCTGGTGTTTCCAGTTCCCTAAGGAAAGTGCATCGTCGTTGTTTCCGAACGCCATCACTAACCGTGTTCAAATTAATCGATGGTATTTCGAAATCCTGATCGGCAAGAGCCGCCCCGCGACACTATAGGCGAGGCGTTGAAGCGCTCGGGTATAGAGCGTCAGTCGTTCTCCGTCATCTCGGCCAGCCGCATCCCCGCCTGCCGTAGACCGTCAAAAATCGAACTCGCCACGTGCTCCGGAAAGCCAGCAGGCAAAAGCGCCTGTGCGGCATTGATCGCAGGCTCGATGCGTTCAAGCAACTCTGTGATCCACGGCTCTGCGCCTTCAGCGATGCCGCAGGCACGTGCGGTCTGGTTCCAATGGCGGCGGCGTATGCGCAGCAGTTGGCGGTGCCGATTTTTGCCCACTACCGACATCGCCAATGCTGCGCGCTGCGGTGCCAATTGGCTGGGGCCGTTACCAAGGATCGGATAGACCGAAAGCACGTCATAGATGGGCGTCAGTCGGAAGCGACCTGCGGCTTCAATATGGATGCTGAAGTTCTTGGCATGCCCATCGGTCGCCGCCAGCAACCAGAACAGGATCTGGGTTTTGAAGAAGGTCGCGCGGTCCTGCGGCTGTACGGACTGGCGCAGCAGTTCCATGATCTGCACGATGCCGGGGCCGCCGTCGCTTTCGTACTTACGCGCTGATGGCAGGCCAAAGGCTTGGCACATGTCTTCCTGCGGCAGGCGTAGCCACCATTGGCCATCACGGGCGAGGCGGCGGTCGAAGCGTTCGACGATCAATGCACGCTGTTCACCGAACAGGCCCATCGATGTGTTCGCAACGGGAATGCCGAAGGCTGCCAGCAACTGCATGCATAGCCATTCGTTTTCGACCGATGTATGCATGTCCGCACGCATATTGCCAACCAGGCCCATTGGCAACTTGAAGATGTGCGTGCTGGGTGTGCTGCCGGTGGGTACGCACCATTGCCCATCGTGCCAAAGGAAAGCGGTTTTCTCCTGTGCACCGGCAATCGAGATGCGGAACTCGTCATCCACATGTTGGCCGGGCAATGCAGCGTTGGTGACGCCCTGCAGGCGGTCACCTACCTCGGCATCGGTTAGCGGCTGGGCGTGGATACCGTGGATGTCGTCCGATGCTTGCCCGGGAGGAAGCAGCTGCGCGGCACCCACGCAATCACGACCAATCTGCTGCAGCAGGCTGAAGGTATCTGCCGATTGCAGTCCGAAGCGATCGCGGATGCGAGTGCGGATGCTGTCGTTGTCAGGCAACAGGTTGTCAAAGTAATCCGTGACCACCTGGCCCCGGTGGCTTTCACCTGCGGGAAGCAGCGGTAGTGACAGTGACAGTGGGCGCGGCTGTTCGGAGGTGAGCCACGAGGGCAGGTAGGTCAGCCGAGGTCCCGTGCGCGTGTGCTCCTGCCAGGAGGCCACCTCTGCGCCGTTCATCCATACGCGCAGTTCGCTCATGGCTCACCACTCCATGGTGGTGGATGAGGCGTCCTGCGGACGCGGTTGCAGGGAAAACTCCAGGCCAAGTTCGGCCCACACCCGCATCAAGCGTTCAAAGGTGGCCGCTTCGGGTTCCCGTTCCAGTGCAGTGATCGCCTGGCGGGTGATGCCAAGGCGCTCGGCGAGCTGGGCTTGGCTGAGCCCGGCCTGTTTGCGGAATGCCCGCATCAATGGGCCCAATTGATGGGCGGCACGGATGGGATGGCTGTTGCCGCTCATAGGGGGCATCCGGAAGGCGATGTAGGCAAGCTATACCTTGCCTATCGCAAATGCAATGTATAGCTTTCATTTGCGCAATGCAACCTATAGGTTGCATTGCGCATAAGCAACGTATCAGTTGCCTTCTCAGGCCGCCTGCACGATATGCAGCGCCTTCGGGTTGCGCCACGTTGCCAACAGAGTGGCTTCGCGGGCCTTGGCTTCGTGCAGGTGCGCTTCCTTGACGTGGCCGTAGCCGCGGATGTGCTCGGGGATGCTGGCGATATCCACTGCCAATGCCAGGCGACGTGCATCCAGGCCGCTGATCAGTTCCTGCAGGGTCTTCTCGTAGTCAGCGATCAACTGGCGCTCGCCGCGACGCTCCTCGGTGTAACCGAACACGTCGAAGCGGCCGCCGCGCAGGCCCTTGAACTTGGCCAGCAGGCCGAAGGCCTTGAACATCCACGGGCCGTATTCCTTCTTCTGCAGCTGGCCGTGCTCGTCGCGCTTGGCGAACAGCGGCGGGGCAAGGTGGAAACGGACCTGGTAGTCGCCTTCGAACTTCTCTGCCACGCGCTTGGCGAAGTCGCCGCTGGTGTACAGGCGGGCCACTTCGTATTCGTCCTTGTAGGCCATCAGCTTGAAGAAGTAGCGCGCGGCGGCTTCGCTCAATGCGGTGCTGCCCGGGATCGCCTGCTGTTCGGCCTTGCGCACGGCATCGATCAGCGTGCGATAGCGATTGGCGTAGGCGGCATCCTGGTAATCGGTGAGGAAGCTGCTGCGGCGGGCGATCAGTTCGTCCAGCGAGCGCGACAGATGTGCGTCGTCCAGCGATGCGAACGCGGCTTCACCACTGGTCTGGCTGGCGGCGGGCAGGCCGCGGATATCCGGCTCGTTGCCCGGGTTGCGCGGTGCCGACGGTGCGCCTGCTTCGTTGCCTTCCCATTCGCCCGGCGGCAGTTCGCGCAGCGCGGCCGGCTTGCGCTCGGCATCGGTCGGCGCGTTGCGCACCAGACCGGCGGCCTGCTGCACGGCCTGCGGATCGATTGCGGCCAGGCGGCCCCAGGCGAAGGCGGTCTGGTTCATGCTCACGGCGGCGCCGTTGAGCTCCACCGCGCGCATCAGCGATTCCAGCGACAGCGGCACCAGGCCCTGCTGCCAGGCAAAGCCGAGGATGAACAGGTTGGAGGCAATCGCGTCGCCGAGCAGGGCGGTGGCCAGCTGGGTGGCGTCGAGCAGGATCGGGTCGCGGCCGCCCAGTGCCAGCTTGACGCCGGCAATGATGTCGGCGGCTGGGAACTGCATGTCCGGATGCGTGGTGAAGGTGCCGGGCATCGCTTCGTAGGTGTTCAACACCACCTGCGAGCGCTCGCCGCGCACCTTGGACAGCGCCCAATAGTCGTTGACCACGACCATGTCGCAGCCCAGCACCAGGTCGGCCTCACCGGCGGCGATGCGCACGGCGTGGATGTCGGCCGGGCTGTTGGCCAGGCGGATATGGGTGGTGACCGCGCCGCCCTTCTGCGCCAGACCGGTCTGGTCGAGCACGCTGGCGCCCTTGCCTTCGAGGTGGCCGGCCATGCCGAGCAGCGCGCCGATGGTGACCACGCCGGTGCCGCCGACGCCGGTGATCAGGATGTTCCAGGGCTGCGAGAAATCGGTGCGGAAGGTCGGCGCCGGCAGGTTGTCGAGCAGGCTGGCCGCGCTGCTCTTGCTGCCCTTGCGCAGCTGGCCGCCATGCACGGTGACGAAGCTCGGGCAGAAGCCTGTCGTGCAGGTGAAGTCCTTGTTGCAGTTGGACTGGTCGATGTCGCGCTTGCGCCCGAATTCGGTTTCCTTCGGCAGCACCGACACGCAGAAGCTCTTCTCGCCACAGTCACCGCAGCCTTCGCAGACCAGCGAGTTGATCATGGTGCGCTTGGCCGGGTCGACGATCTTGCCGCGCTTGCGGCGACGGCGCTTCTCGGTGGCGCAGGTCTGTTCGTAGATCAGGATGCTGGTGCCCTTCACCGTGCGCAGCTGCTGCTGCACGGCGTCGAGCTCGGCGCGGTCGTGGAACTCCACATCGCTGGGGAACTCGTGGCGGCGCGACTTCCACTTCTGGATGTCATCGGACAGCAGCACGATGGTGTGCACGCCTTCCGAACGCATCTGGTGGGCGATCTGCGGCACGGTCAGGGTGCCGTCCACCGGCTGGCCGCCGGTCATCGCCACCGCATCGTTGTAGAGGATCTTGTAGGTGATGTTGACGCCAGCGGCGATGGCCTGGCGGATCGCCAGCGAGCCGCTGTGGAAATAGGTGCCGTCGCCGAGGTTCTGGAACACGTGCTCGGTGTCGGTGAATGCGGCCTGGCCGGCCCAGGTGACGCCTTCGCCCCCCATATGGGTGAAGGTGTCGGTGGCGCGGTCCATCCACGTCACCATGTAATGGCAGCCGATGCCGGCCAGCGCACGCGAGCCTTCCGGGACCTTGGTGGAAGTGTTGTGCGGGCAGCCGGAGCAGTAGTGCGGCACGCGCGGGAACTGCGCGCGCGGCAAGGCCATCTCGGCTTCCTTGACGTCCATCCAGCGCAGGCGTTCTTCAATCGACTCGGTATTGAAGAAACGCTGGATGCGACGACCGATCACGCCGGCAATCGTTGCCGGGGTCAGCTCGCCGGTGGACGGCAGGATCCACTCACCCTGTTCGTCGTACTTGCCGACGATGGACGGGCGCGCGCCCCAGTTGGCCGGCCAGTTGTAGAAGTATTCCTTCATCTGCCGCTCGATGAAGGCCTTCTTCTCCTCCACCACGACGATGTCTTGCAGGCCGCGGGAGAACTCACCGATGCCCTGCGGTTCCAGCGGCCAGGTCATGCCGACCTTGTAGACGCGGATGCCGATGTCGGCGCAGGCCTTCTCGTCCAGGCCCAGGTATTCCAACGCCTGCAGTACGTCCAGGTAGCTCTTGCCGGTGGTGACGATGCCCAGCCGCGCCTGCGGCGAGTCCATCACCACCTTGTCGATGCCGTTGGCACGGGCGAAGGCCTGCGCCGCCTTCACCGCATAACGGTGCAGGCGCATTTCCTGTTCCATCGGCGGGTCCGGCCAGCGGATGTTGAGGCCGGCGGCGGGCATGTCGAAGTCTTCCGGCAGGATGATCTGGCGGGCGAACGGGTTGACGTCCACCGAGGCCGAGGATTCCACCGTCTCGGCAATCGTCTTGAAGCCGATCCAGCGGCCGGTGTAACGGCTCATCGCCCAGCCGACCAGGCCCATGTCGAGGATGTCCTGCACACCGGCCGGGTTCAGCACCGGCATCATCGCGCTGACGAATTCTTCCTCGCTGCCGTGCGGCAGGGTGGAGCTGCGGCAGGCGTGGTCGTCGGCGGCCAGCGCCAGCACGCCGCCATGCTTCGAGGCACCGGCGGCGTTGGCGTGCTTGAACACGTCACCGCAGCGGTCCACGCCCGGGCCCTTGCCGTACCACATGCCGAACACGCCATCGACCTTGGCGCCGGGGAACAGGTTGGTCTGCTGCGTGCCCCAGACCATGGTTGCGCCCAGATCTTCGTTCAAGCCGGGCACGAACTTCACCTTGGCCGCTTCCAGGTGCTTGCGCGCGCGCCACAGCTCCAGGTCGAAGCCACCCAGCGGCGAGCCGCGGTAGCCGCTGACGAAGCCGCCGGTGTTCAGTCCGGCCGCGGCATCGCGCTGCTGCTGCATCAAGGGCAGGCGTACCAAGGCCTGCACGCCGCTCAGGTAGATACGGCCATCGGTGCGTGTGTATTTGTGTTCCAGGGTGTAATCGGAATCACGCACGCCGATCAGCGGATCGTTGGCGGAAGCAGGCGAGGTAAGTTCGGCGGTACTGGTCATGGCTGGCCCATTGCGGAAACGGCTGGCAGATGCCGACCGGGAGGCCGGTGGCAGCCGCGGATTGTAGCAGCGGGGCTTTCATCACCCTGTAACCCGTCGCGCGTAGCGCCCGGAGCGGTTAGGATCGGGGCCGGGTGGGGGATAACTGTTTGATGGGGATTGCAGTCATGGGGGTTACAAAGCGCATGGTCGCTGGCGCACTGTTGCTGGCGGCCTTGTTTGTTGCAAACGTGCAGGCGCAAAGCCTGCCGAAGATCAACGAGTTCTATTTCGACGACGATGTCGCGGCCAAGCCGATCCACGCCGTGTCGCCTGAACAGGCCGATGCGGTGGATCAGCTGATGAAGCTGCGCGAGCGTGGCCGCAAGGGCCTGGAAGCCACCGCCCAGTTGGCCAGCATCGCCTACCGCGATGGCCGCGATGAGCTGGGTGCCAAGCTGTACCAGGAGGCCTTGGCCTCGGTCGCGGACAATTCCGTGCAGGCCCGTGGCCTGCGCTGGAATCACGGTTGGGATCTGTATCGCCGGGGTGTTGCGCAGGACGCACTGATTCACTTCACCAAGGCGGCCGAGGGTACCCGCGGCAATCCGTCGTGGCTGCCGCCAACGCTGGCGCTGGTGCTGTGGAACCTGGATCGCAAGGACGAAGCGGTGGCCTGGTATGCGGCTGCCGTGCGCACCGAGCCGGGGCAATGGACCGAAACCACGGCCTATCCGCAATTGCTGCCATTGTGGACTGATGCCGAGCGCGCGCAGCTGGCCCAGGTACAACAGGCATGGGCGGCAAATCCGCCAGCTTGGCCGTAAGATTGTTGCTGCAATGCAGCACGCATCCGGCGTGTTGCAGCTGCGACGGGAGGTTTTGAGCCGGCGCTGATTCCCTCTTCGGGGCAGCGCAGGCCACGCTTGCACCATGGCCATCGACGCATTCGCACTGATCTTGAGCATGCTCGCGCTGGGCATGCTGTTCGCCCGCTTGCGGGTGTTCCCGGACAACGCCGCCGACGTGCTCAACAAGGTGGTGCTGTACATCTGCCTGCCGGCAGCGGTGCTCACCTATGTGCCGCGGTTGCAGCTGGATGCCTCGTTGATTGGCATCATGCTGACGCCGTGGCTGCTGATGCTGCTGACCTTGGCCTTGGTAAGCCTGGCCACACGCCTGTTCGGTTTCGAGCGGCAGGTGCATGCGGTGCTGCTGCTGTGCGTGGCGCTGTGCAATTCCAGCTTCATCGGCTACCCGATGGTGCGCGCGCTGCTGGGTGACCATGCGCTGCCGTATGCGGTGGTCTACGACCAGTTCGGCACCTTCGTGATGCTGTCCACTTTCGGCCTGTATGTGTTGGCACGCTACAGCGGCGACACCCCGCCCAGCACCGGCCAGATCCTGCTGCGCATTGCCAGGTTCCCGCCGCTGTGGGCACTGGTCTTCGCCCTGCTGCTGATGCCGGCATCACCGCCATCGTGGATTGCGGGTGCTTTGAAGAACGTGTCCGACGCGATGTTGCCGCTGGTGATGTTGGCGGTGGGCCTGACCATCCAGCTGCGGCTATCGCGTACTGAACTGGCGCCCTTGGGCGTGGGCCTGCTGCTCAAGCTGCTGGTGCTGCCAGCCGCCGCGCTGCCGCTGTCCTGGGCTTTTGGCCTGCAGGGGGAAATGCTGCGGGTCAATGTGCTTGAAACCGCAATGCCGACGATGATCACCGCCGCCGCGCTGGCGATCTCGCACCGTTTGGCGCCGCGCCTGGCAGCGGCGATGGTGGGTTATGGCATTGTGCTGTCCTTGATCACCTTGCCGGCCTGGGTGTGGGTGTTGGATCGGGTGGTTTGAGTCAGTATGTGAGGCCGGATGCTTCACAATGAGGAAAGCAGGATGCGTAAACCCTGGCTGATGTTCACTGGCTTGGCCTTGATGGCTGCAACGGCTGGCGCACGTGCGCAGCCGACAGAGACTGAAACCACGCCGGAGCAGATGCTGGCGCAGATTGAAGCGATCAACACCGCACGGCTGCAGCTTGGGCGCGAGCTCGCCGCAAGCGGCCAGCCGCGCAAGCTGTATGCGGCGTGGCTGCTGGCGCCGATGAGTCTGGATCTGGCGCATGGGAAAATCAGCAGCTCGCCGGAGGCTGATACCTGGCTGGCCCGCGCGATACACACCGGCAGCGATGATCCGGTGATAGCAGCTGCTGCGGTTACCCGCTGTCTCCAGGCCGACGAATGCGATGTGGAACAGGCACGCGCCACGCTGGCGGCTGCGGACGCCGAAGATGCGGGAAGCCAGCTGCTGTTGATGCGTTTGGCCGAGCACCGCAAAGATCCGCTCGAGGCCGGACGCGCCTGGCAGCGTGTGGCAAAAGCAACGCGCTACCGTGATCCTGCGGCGACCTTGATCGGCGTACTGGATGTGGCCACGCGTGACTATCCCTGGCCGCTGGCCAATCCCGCGCAGGCAGCTGAGTGGCAGCGCCACAACAGCGGCAACTATCTCGAACAGGAGCGCACCATTACCTTGTTCGGTATCGCTGCGATGCATTTTCCGGCGGGTTTGAAACAGGCGGCCGAAGCGTGTCCGGAAACCATGACGGATGCGGCAAAACGGGAGCAATGCCGACACCTGTTCAATGTGATGGCCAACAGCAGCTCGCTACTGCTCGCTGGCTATGGGGCTACGCGTATGGCGGGATTGGAGCAAGGTCCGGCGCAGGCACCGTGGTTGGCGCGCACGCGCGAGCTGCAATGGATCACCACCGAAGCCGCAGCCGTCCTGGGTGACGAAACCAGCAAGGTCACCAAGGTAAGCCCTGCCGAATACACGCGCTGGCTGGCAGAACTGGGCGAGCTGCCAGCCATGCGTCGTTTGCTTGCGACCTATGGTGTGCCGGTGCTGCCGCCGGTTGATTGGCAGCCTGTTTTGCCGACGCCATGACCAGAGCAGGCTCAAGCCTGTAGCCAGGGAAAGCGCAGCCGGGCTACGGTTCTGGTTGTAGGAGCGGCGCAAGCCGCGAAGCTGACTTTCTTGCAGTTCTTCGCAGCAGTGAAATCTGCTGCAGTGCGTGCTTCGCGGCTTACGCCGCTCCTACAAACCGGGTTTCTGTGCCTAGCCGATGTAGTCGGACGCACTGCGCTTACCCGGCCACGACAGCGCTTGAGTTTTGGAATGGCCTCAATCCGCCGGCACGGTGCGTTCGCGCGCCCAGTCGCGCAGTGATTGCACCTGCTCGGCCATCAGCACTGACAGCGGTCGGGTGTTGCGGATCTCGGCCATCAGCAGCTCGGTATCCAGCGGTTTCTGTTCGGCGTGGGCGGCATACAGGCCGGCGACCACCGCCTGCTCGATCTCGGCACCGGAGAAGCCATCGCTGGCTGCGGCCAACGCGGGCAGCGCAAACAGATCCGGCTGCAGTTGGCGGCGTGCCAGATGCAGGTGCAGCAGCTCGACGCGGGTGTCGGGCGAGGGCAGGTCGACGAAGAATATCTCGTCGAAACGGCCCTTGCGCAGCAGTTCGGCTGGCAGTTCCTGCACCTGGTTGGCGGTGGCGACGATGAACACCGGCGCCTTGCGTTCGGCCATCCAGGTCAGCAGGTAGCCGAGCACCCGGCGCGACACGCCGCCATCCTCGCCGCCACTGGCCAGACCCTTCTCGACTTCGTCTATCCACAGCACGCAGGGCGCAAGCTGCTCGGCCGAGGCCAGCGCATCGCGCAGATTTTTCTCGGTCTCACCGTGGTATTTGTTGTAGAGGGTGCCGAAATCCAGCCGCAGCAGCGGCACGCCGAAGCCGGCGGCGGTGGCCTTGGCCAGCATCGACTTGCCGCAGCCCTGCACGCCGAGCAGCAACATGCCCTTGGGTGGGTCCAGCCCGGGCGGCGCATTGCCGGAGACAAACACCGCGCGGCGCTGCTCGATCCAGCGCTTGAGCCGGCGCGCACCGGCTACGTCGCTGAAGCGGGCCGAGTCGTATTCGTAATGCAGGTGGCCGCTGCGGTTGAGCAGCTCGAACTTGAGCTTGGCCAGCTGTGGCAGGTCATCGGCTTTCAGCGCGCCGTCGGTGAAGATCAGCTGGCGGGCGATGCGGCGCGCATCGGTCATGCTCAACCCGCGCAGGTTGCGCAGGATCTGCTGCACCGCCTCCTGGTCCACCTCGACCCGCCGCCCACCATTCTCCTGGGCATAGCTGGCCGCTTCCTCGCGCAGCATCTTCAGCAGTGCGTTGGCGTCGGGCAGGCGTGGATTGAAGCGGGTCGCCAACGCTTCCAGCTCGGCCGGCAGCTCGACCTTGGCACCGACCAGCACCACCACGTGCGGTTGGCTGTGACGGCGCTGGATGATGTCGCGCAGCAGCCGCTGGTGGCTGGCGTAGCCCAGGTAGGGGTGGAAATCGAGCAGCAGGTAGATGCCGCGCTGGTCGGCCTCCTGGATCATGCGCAGGGCGGCGCTGGCGTCGGGTGGACCGACCGCCTCGTCCTCGCGGTCCATGTCGATGCGGCGCAGGCCCTCGGTGATCGACCAGCGGTACAGCGAGCGCCACACATGCATCAAGGCCTCGCGGAACAGACCCACGATACGGGTCTCATCCTGCGTTTCGATGACGATCAGCGGCGTGTTGGCGCGGATCAGTGCGGTCAGGTCCTGCAGCTCGCTCATGGTGGTTCCAATGCCGGGGGCGACACGATAACAAAGCCGCAGGCCCTGCCGCTGCGGCGTCCTCACCGGATGACTACCTTTGCCAACGCGGGCCGGTGTACGCTGCGGGCAAGTCCCGCGAAAACGAGGCGTGCATGAAGACGATTCTGGTAGCCGGCTCCAAAGGCGGTGTCGGCAAGACCACCATCGCTACCCATCTGGCCGCACACTCGGCCCTGTCCGGTCAGGCAACGGTGATCGCCGATGCCGACCCGCAGGGTTCAAGCACGCGCTGGGCGCAACGCCGCTCCAGCCTGGAGAGCGCGGTGCTGCCGGTGGATGTTCACCGCAAGAAGAACTGGGAAAAGCTGATCCCCGACGGCGCCGAACAGGTCATCATCGACGCCCCGGCTGGTGCCTATGGCGAGGACCTGGAGCGCTTCATCGATGTCGCCGACGCGCTGGTGGTGCCGGTGCTGCCTTCGGCGTTGGATATCGAGGCCATCGTCGGCTTCCTCAACAGCCTGGCCAAGATCAAGCGCATCCATTCGCGGGCGGTGCCGGTGGGCCTGGTGCTCAATCGCACCAAGCCGTGGACCCAGACCTCGCAACAGGCCCGGCAGATGCTGGCCGAATGGCCGTATGAGGTTGTCACGCAGCTGCGTGACAGCCAGAGTTATGTGGTGATGGTCGGGCTTGGGCGCAGCCTGTTCGACTATCACTCTGCACAGGTACGCGAGCACCAGCAGGACTGGGAGCCGCTGCTCAAGTGGTTGAACAAGGTCTGATCAGGAGTACTACCCGACCATGCGTGAATTGATCCTGCTGCGACATGCCCATGCCGAACCGGCGGCCAATGGCCAAGCCGATCTCGACCGGCCCCTCTCCCCGCATGGCTTGGCCGAGGCCGAGGCGGCCGGCCGTTGGTTACAGGAACACAAACTGGTGCCGGACCGGGTGCTGTGCTCGCCGGCGCGGCGTACCCGCGAGACGCTGGAAGCGGTGTTGGAGCGCACCGGCTATGTCGAGCAGCGCCTGGAAGAGCGCATCTACGATGCGGTGCCGGGCACCCTGGCGGCCCTGCTGGATGAGCACAAGGAGGTCGAGCGCCTGCTGGTGGTCGGCCACAACCCCGGGCTGGAGCAGCTGGTGGCGTTGATGCACAGCGGCCAATCCGGCGACTACCGTGGCATGCCGCCGGCCTCGGTGGCGGTGCTGTCACTGCCGATGGAGGCGGCGATAGAACCGGGCATTGCCCGGCTGACTGAATTCTGGTGGCCCTGAGCCCATGGCGGCGGCGCGGTATGGGCTGCTGCTGATTCTGTTGGTGCTGGTTGGCTCGGCCGCTGCGGCCGAGCCACTGCATTTCGACACGGCGCACTCCCGGTTTGGTTTTGAAATACGTACCCGCTTCGGGCAGAAGGTGGAGGGGGTGTTCCCGCGCTTCGAGGGCTGGATCACGGTGCTGCCGGATGGCCGTCACCAGGTGCGCCTGCGCATGTACACCGAATACGTGGAGATCCCCGACCGGCCGCGTTACACCGGCTGGATCCGCGGCGAGGATTTTTTTGACGCGGCACGCTACCCGGTGGTGGAGTTCGATTCGGACCCCTACGCACCACAGCTGAGCGAAACCGGCGGCGACGTACCAGGGCGCTTGTCGATCCGTGGCATCAGCCGGCCCGAAGTAATGCGCCTGGCAAAACCTGAATGCGCGCGGCCCGGCTATGATTGCGACCTTGTCAGCCGCGGCACCATCCTGCGCGGCCGATATGGCATGGATAGCTGGCAGATGGCCCTGAGTGATCGAGTGATATTCGTACTGCGTACACGCCTGGTTGGCGCCCCAAAAAAGTGAAAGCTGTCCTTCGCATCCTGCCCGTGCTGGCGCTGCTGCTGGCCAGCGGTTGTGCTTCGCTGTCCAATCAGCAGCGTGAGCGTGCCGAAGGCATTGCCGTGGCCGCGCGTTCCAGCTTGGTGGACTGTGACCAGCCCGATCGCTGTGCGCTGGATTCGCCCCTGCGTGCGCTCGGCGGCAAGGCCATGGCCGAATCCACGGCGCAAACACCCCGGCACTACGCCACCATCGTCGACGAAGGCGAACTGTCGCTGATCGCGCGCTTGAATCTGATCCGCAGCGCCACCCGCAGCGTGGACCTGCAGACCTATATCTTCGACACCGACGACAGTGCGCGGATGGTGATCGACGAACTGTTGGCCGCGGCGCGGCGCGGGGTCAAGGTCAGGGTGCTGATCGATCAGCTCTCGGCCATCTCCGATCTGCAGATGCTGGGCGCCTTGTCCGGTGCCCATGCCAATTTCGAGCTGCGCGTCTACAACCCCGCCTTCGGCAAGGCCAAGCTCAATTACTTCGACTACGCCGGCAGCGTGCTGTGCTGCTTCCGTCGCTTCAACCAGCGCATGCACAACAAGCTGCTGGTGATCGATGATGTGATCGGCATGGTGGGGGGCCGCAACTACCAGGACGACTATTACGACTGGGACAAGGAATACAATTTCCGCGACCGTGACGTGGTGGTGGCCGGGCCGGAAGCGCGTGAGATGGCGGCCAATTTCCAGGCCTTCTGGGTAGCACGCCGCAGCGTGCCGGCCGAGCGCTTGAACGATGTCGGCAAGACCCTGCTGAATGAGGGCGTGCCGGCCCTGCCGCAGGCCGTGTTCCGTCGCCCTGAGCGCATCGCCCGGGTAGATGCCGAGGCCTCCGATCCACAATTCATCGCGCAGGCATTTGTCGACACGGCCTTGCCGGTAAGTACGGTCAGCTATGTCGCCGACCTGCCGCGCAAGCACCGCCGTGAACGGGAGGCACAGCCGCTCAATGGCCAGCATGTGACCGAACCACGTCTGGACGCGTTGATTGCGCAGGCGCAGACCGAGGTGCTGCTGCAAACCCCTTATCTGGTGTTGTCCAAGCCAGCGCAGGCGTTGTTCGAGGGCCTGCGCAAGCGCGAGAGTCCGCCGCGCGTAGTGGTGTCGACCAACAGCCTGGCGGCTACCGACAACCCCATCGTCTATGCGCTGTCTTACAAGTACAAGCGCCGCAATCTGCGCGTGTTGGGCTTCAATATCTATGAATACAAGCCGTTTCCGCTGGATGCGCCGATCGATTACACGCAGCTGTTGCCGGCGCCATTGGATGGCGAACCGGTCGCGGCAGCTGCCCGCAATCGGCTGATTGGCGGCAGTGCGGCTGGCAGCAATGTGCGCGGCAGCGGTTCCGGGCGCCGGCTCAGCGCCGACGGCAGTGAGGTCGAGCGTGAGGTGCTGCGTACCGAAACCCGACCGTCGTTCCTGGGCACGCGGGCGGTCAACCGACCGTTGCCGGTTACCCGCCGCGGCGCACGCATGGGCTTGCATGCCAAGTCGCTGGTGGTGGATCGCCGCATTGGCGTGATCGGCACCCACAACTTTGATCCGCGCAGCGAGAACTACAACACCGAAGGCGCGGTGATCATTGATGACCCGGCCTTTGCAGAACAGTTGGCGCAGAGCATCCTGCGCGATGTGCACCCGGACAACTCCTGGGTGGTGGCGCCGCGCGAAAAGCCGCCGGTGCTGTCCGGCCTGAACTACAGTCTTGGCAAGGCCTCCGAGGCACTGCCGATCCTGGATTTCTGGCCCTGGCGTTATGCCACCGATTACGCCTTCAAACCCGGCCCGGATTGCCCGCAGCCGCTGCCCAGGCAGGACCCCGGCTTTCACACCTGCTATACCGCAGTTGGTGACTTCCCGGAGGTCGACGTCGGCCCCAAGTGGGTGCTGGTGCGCATGCTCACCGCGTTTGGTGCGGGGCTGGTTCCAATTCTCTGATTCTTTTTGTTCCCGCTGACAGGTAGCTGCAATGAGCCAAGTATTTCGTGCGCCGGTTGACCTGCAGTTGGTCAACGAACTGAGCCGCAACACGCTGATCGATCATCTGGGGATTGTCTTCACCGCTGCGGGTGATGATTGGCTGCAGGCAACGATGCCGGTGGATGCGCGCACAAAACAGCCGTATGGGCTGCTGCATGGCGGCGCTTCGGTGGTGCTGGCCGAGACCCTGGGCAGCAGTGCCGGCAATCTCTGCGTGGACCCGAGCCAGCAGGTGTGCGTGGGCCTGGAGATCAACGCAAACCATCTGCGTGCGGCGCGTAGTGGGGTGGTTACCGGCACCGCGCGCGCGCTGCATGTGGGGCGCACCACCCAGGTGTGGGAGATCCGCATCGAGGACGAGGCCGGCAAGCCGGTGTGTATTTCGCGGCTGACCTTGGCGGTTGTGGCTGTTGGGTGAGTGACTGGCGTTGAGGGTCAGGCGCTGGGAGCTGAAAAGCTACCCCTCCCCAACCCTCCCCTTGCCTGCGGCAAAGGGGGGGCGCAGCTTTGCCCCCTCCCTTTCGCGCCGCGAAGAGGAGGGTTGGGGAGGGGTAGCTTTTGCTCTTGCCTCTGTTTCCCCAGCCGTGCCCGCAGCAACCTCCAACTAAACCAGCACCGCCACCGGCAGGTGCGCGCGCACCCAATCGGCCAGGGCCGGTGCCGGCAGGGCAGGGGTGAAGTGAAATCCCTGCGCGATCTCATAACCCTGCGCCCCCAGCAGGCGCAGCTGCTCCAGACTTTCAACGCCTTCGGCAACAACTTTCAACTGCAGGCTCTGGCCGATATGGGCGATGGCCTGGGTCAGTGCGCTGGCAACCTTGTCACCCTCGATACCGCGCACGAAGCTGCGGTCCAGCTTGAGCTCGCTGATCGGTAGCTGGCGCAGGTAGCTGAGGCTGGAGTAGCCGGTGCCGAAGTCATCCATCGACAGACGTACGCCAAGTGCATGCACCTGCCGCAGGGTCTGCAAGGTGATCGGGTCACCATCAAGCAGCACGTCTTCGGTGATTTCCAGGGTCAGGTCGCCAGCGCGTAGCGACTCCTGCTGCAGGATCTGGCTGATGGTGTCCGGCAGTGCCGGGCTGTGGAAGTTGGTAGGCGACAGGTTCACCGACACCGACGGCACGTCCAGCCCGTCCTGCCGCCAGCGGCCGAGTTGCCGGCAGGCCTCGCGCAGCGCCCACTGGCCAAGATCACCGATCAATCCGGCTTCTTCGGCCAAGGGGATGAAGCGGATTGGCGGCACGCTGCCCAGGCGCGGATGCTGCCAGCGCGCCAGCGCCTCCACGCTGTGCAGGCGGCCGCTGTGGATTTCGATCTGTGGCTGGTAATGCAGCTGCAGCTGGCCGTGCTCCAGCGCCTCGCGCAGGGCTGCTTCCAGCGCCATGCGTTCCTGCGCGCATTCGTCCATCTCGCGGCTGTAGAAGCGCACCCGGTTGCGGCCGTTGTGCTTGGCCTGGTACATGGCGACATCGGCGTGATGCAGCAGCGAATCCATGTCGCCGCCGTCATGCGGAAAGATGCTGATGCCGATGCTGGCCGACGGCCGGATTTCCATGTCGCCCAATGGCAAGGGCAGGCCGAGCGTGCGCAGGATGCGTTCGCTGCGCTCACTGGCGGCCGGGACGTCGCAGCGGTTGAGGATGACCACGAATTCGTCACCCGAGAGCCGGCCGACAATGTCCATTGGCCCGGTTTCTTCCTGCAGGCGCCTTGCCACCGTGCGCAGCAGTTCGTCACCGCCGGGATGGCCGAAGGAGTCGTTGATCTGCTTGAAGCGGTCCAGGTCGATGAACATCACGGCCAATGTCTGCCCATGATGATTGGCGGCGGTGATGGCCTGGTCGGCCTGGGCATGCAGCAGGCTGCGGTTGGGCAGGCCGGTAAGGTCGTCGTAGAACGCCAGCCGGCGGATCCGGTTGCGCGCTTCCTCGCGCTCCAGCGCCAGCGCGCATAGGTGCACGATCACTTCGACCAGACGGTGATGGAAGCTGTCCGGGTCGTAGGGCTGGCGGTAGTAGAAGGCGAACGTGCCCAGCACACGGCCATCATTGGCCTTGATCGGGGTCGACCAGCAGGCCGCCAGGCCGTGTTGCAGGGCCAGATGGCTGATGCCCTCCCAGTTGGGGTCGGTGGCGATGTCGCGGCTGACCACGGTCTGGCCGCTGTGCGCGGCGGTACCGCAGGCGCCGGTTTTCGGGGCCACTGGCACGCCGTCCACCAAGCGGCTGTAAGCCTCGGGAAGGCTGGGGGCGGCCAGATTGCGCAGGCGCCCGTCTTCCACCCGCAATACCGAACACAGCACCTGCGGGGCGATCTTCTCCACCTCCAGGCACATCATCTGCATGACATCGGCGGTGGGTACCTCACGCACCATCGCATCCAGCATCTTGTGCTGCAGTACCTCGTGCACCTTGGTACGGGTGATGTCCATCAACACGATGACCAGGTTCACCAAGGTGCCGTAGTCATCGAAAATGGGGTTGGTGCTGACCGAGCACCACAACGGTTGCCCATTCTTGCGGTAGAGGCGCTCGTCGGCGCGGATCGGCTGCCCGGCCAGCAAGCGCGCGGAATAGGCGGTCAGCTGCTCGGGCGAAAAACTGGCTGGTGCCAACAGCGCCGGCACGTACCGGCCCATCGCCTCGCTGTGCAGAAAACCGAAAAGACGCCGGAAGCCCTTGTTCAGATGCACGATGCGGCCTTCGGCATCGGTGATCAGCACCGCACTCTGGGTTTCATCGAAGCCCAGTGACAGCAGCCGCTCACGCGCCTGCGCCTGGCGCCGCGCGGTAACGTCGCTGACCAGTACCATGCGGATGTTGCGCTCACCGTCGGCAATCTGTGACAGGGCAACGCTGATCCAGCAGGTGCTCTGGTCCTTGCGGATCATCTGTATGTCGTGCGGATCGGCGGCCAGCTCCTGCACGCGGTTGCTGGCGCCGGGGTACAAGCGGGTGTTGTAGCGCTCGCGCATGCTGGCTGGGGCCAGCGTGCCCAGGTTGCGCCCCTGCAGTTCGTCCCGGGACCAGCCGGAGATGGCCTCCATGGCGCGGTTGACGTACAGGATGGTATTGGCGTCATCGAACAGGATCACGCCATTGCCGATTTGTTCCAGCGCCGCCGAGAACAAATGCAGCATGTCTTCTGTCGATGACAGCAGCTGCCGGTCCTTCATGCCGTCCCCCTGAACGATAGTGTTGTTTTACACACTTCATGCCGGGAAAGCAGCCGACGTACCCTGAAAACACGGGCCACCCGGTACTCCCTGTCGATAGTGTGGCACGGCGCACCTTTTGGGAGTGTCTGCGCCAATGCCTATCGCCTTGGTCCCCGTGCTGGCGGAAGCCGGACCGCATCCGGTATCGTGCGCGGATGACTTCCCCCCGTCCCGCCCGCCAGGGCGGTGTGGCCCGCGTGTTCCGTTACTTGTACCGCGCCCCGCTGCTACTGGTTCACATTGTCCTGTTCCTGCCGCTGATCCTGCTGCTGATGACGCAGCCGTTGGGGCGTATCGGCCCCGCCAGCAACCCGCTGGAAGAGCGGGTGGTGCGCTGGTGGTCGGGCGGTTTGATGTGGATCTTCGGCTTCCGCCTGCAGCGTTTTGGCCAGCCCCTGCCGGGGGCGGTGCTGTTTGTGGCCAACCATGTGGGCTGGGTCGATATCTGCGTGATCCACAGCCAGAAGATGGTCGGCTTTGTCGCCAAACGGGAAATCGCCAGCTGGCCGGTGGTTGGCTGGGTCGCCAGTCGTGGCCACACCATCTTCCACCAGCGCGGCAACACCGAGTCGCTGGGCGGGGTGATGGAGGAAATGGTCAAGCGCCTGCAGGAGCAGCGTCCGGTGGCGGTGTTCCCGGAAGGGCGCACCCGCGGCGGTACCGAGGTGGGTCCGTTCCATGCGCGCATCTTCCAGGCGGCGGTGGAGGCTGGCGTGCCGGTGCAGCCGATCGCACTGCGCTACGGCGTGCGCGGTGACGCGCAGACCATGGTGGCGTTCGCTCCGGGTGAGAGTTTCTTCGGCAATTTCCTGCGTCTGCTTGGTGAGCCGGCGCGGCGTGGCGAGGTGCATTTCCTGGAGCCCATCGCCGTCCAGGATCTGGAAGGCCGTCGGCGCATTGCCGAAACCTCGCGCGCGCGCATCGTGGCGGTGATGGAAGGGCCCTAAGGTGCGCACCGGGGCCACCGCAACGTTGGGCAGTGCACGCCAACCGGGTCGGCCATGCTGAGTGCGGGCAACTATCAACCACCGCGCTGGCTGCGCAATCCCCACCTGCAGTCGATGCTGGCATCGAGCCGGGTACGGCTGCGGCGTGGGCAACAACTGCTGGCCGGCAGTGGTGCGCTGACCCAGGAGTTGGTGCTTGATGGCGGTGATGGCGTGCGCCTGCAGGCTTGGCACAGCCGCTTGCCGGGTGTGTCGCCCAAGGCGCTGGCGTTGCTGCTGCATGGCTGGGAAGGCAGTGCCGAATCCAGCTATATGCGGATGACGGCCGCGCGCCTGCTGGAGCAGGGCTTTGAAGTGGTGCGGCTGAATTTCCGTGACCACGGCAATACCCATCACCTCAATCCGGGCATCTTCCATTCCTGCCGTATCGATGAGGTGGTCAACGCCGCCGCCGATGTGGCACAGCGCTTTGCCGGCCTGCCAATGGTGGCGGCGGGGTATTCGCTGGGTGGCAACTTCGTGCTTCGGCTGGCTCTGCACGCACCCGCTGCCGGGGTGCCCTTGCTGCATGTGGCCTCGGTATGCCCGGTCCTGGATCCTGCGGTCACCATGGACAGCATCGAGCGCGGTCCGGTGATGTACGACTGGTATTTCCGCCGCAAATGGACCGGCTCGCTGCGTCGCAAGCGCGCCTTGTTCCCGGAGCTGGCTGACTGCGACGACAGCGTGTTGAAGCTGGACATCCGTGCACTGACCGGCTGGCTGGTGGACCGGCACACCGATTTCGGTTCCCTGCAGGAGTATTTCGACGGTTACTCCATTGCCGGCGACAAGCTGGCTGGGCTGCAGGTGCCAGCCGAGATCCTGATGGCCGCCGATGACCCGGTGATTCCCTTCACCACCTTCGATCATTGGCAACTGCCGGCCAATGCCCGCCTGGAGATCGCGCGCTGGGGTGGCCACTGCGGTTTCATCGAGAACCTGCGGGGCGATGGCTTCTCCGAACGCTGGGTGGCGCAACATCTGGCTGCCGCCGTCAGCTGAACCCAGCAGGCGCGGCCGGGGCCGCTACAATGCAGGTTTGCGCTAACGCTGGACCGCCATGCAAGACAAGATCATTGAAGCCCTGCGCCGTAATGCCACCGACGAGGCCGTGACTCTGGCCCAGGCATGGGTTGGCGCAGAACCGCAGCATGCCCAGGCCCACCGCTGGTTGGCGCTGGCCCTGCAGCAGCAAGGCCAGTTGCAGCGGGCCCAGGCCAGCCTGGAGCAGGCACTGGCGCTGGCCCCGGATGATGCCGCCCTGCATCTGCAGCACGCCGGCCTGCTGCTGGCACAGCGTCAGATCGACGCTGCCGGGCAGGCGCTGGACCGCAGCACGGCGCTCAATCCCAATGAATTTTCCGCCTACCTGATGCAGGCGCATCTGGCGCTGGGCCGCGACGACATCGATGAAGCCGACCGCCTGGGCCGCTTGGCCGCGCGTGTCGACCCGGACAGCCCGGAGCTGGGCGCGATTGAAGGCATGGTCGCGCTGCGCCGTGGCGATGCCGACCGTGCGCTGCTGATTTTGTCCGCTGCCAGTGCCAAGCTGCCGGGCGATGTGCGTGTGTTGTACGCACTGGGCTTTGCCTATCTGGGCAAGGATATGTTGGCGTTCGCCGAACAGGCCTTCCGCCGCGTGATTGAATTGAACCCCGGCAACCACGCGTTGCGTGGCCTGGTGGTGCAGTTGGCCTTGCGCCAAGGCCACCTGGACCGCGCTGCGGAAATGATGCGCGAAGTATTGGCCACGCCGCAGGGCGACAGCCCGGGCATGCGCCGCCTCGCCGGTGAACTGGAGTTGGCCTCGGGTCAGCCGCTGCAGGCATTGGAGCATCTGCTGCCGTTGCTGCAGCAGGTGCCGGGTGATCGCCCAACCCTGCAGATGCTGCTGATGGCCTGGCAGCGCCTCGGCCGCGAGGAAGAAGCACGCAACGAGCTGGAGGCGGCCGTGCAGGCGCACTCGCAGCTGCACGATCTGTGGATGGCGCGTCTGGCCGTGGCACAGGTAGGCAGCGAGGAGGCAGTAGACGTCGTCGAGCGTTGGTTGGCAGCAATGCCCGAGCATCTGCCGGCATTGGAAGCGCGCATGAGCCTGCATGACATGAACGACCAGGCCGAAGAGGCTGAGGCCGTCGCCCACCACATCATCGCGCTGGAGCCGGGCCGGATCAGTGGCGAGCAGCGCATTGTCGAGGCACTGCTGCAGCGCGAACCGGGTGCTGCGATCACGCATGTGCAGCGCTTGCTGGACAACGCACCGGAGCAGGCGCGCGCTGCCGTGCGCAGCTGGCTGGGTGCAACCCAGGACCGTGCCGGCGACCGCGCCGGTGCGCTGGCAACGTGGCTGCGCGCGCATGAAGACATGGCGCCCAACCGTTTGCCATTGCCGCAGCAGGCACGTGCCCCGGCCGAATGGCCGGCGCTGGGAGAGGTGGCTGGCGACAATCCGGTGCGGCCGATATTCCTGTGGGGCGCACCTGGTTCGGGCGTTGAGCGGGTGGCAACGGTGATGGCGGCCGGCAGCCGCGTGCTGCGCGACGACCGTTTCGGACCGGAACCGCCCAATGATGCGTTCCAGAACTTCCTCACCCTGCAGCGCCTGGCCACCGATGCGCTGACGCCGGAGCAGTTGGTGCAGCAGTGGCGTGAAGCGCTGCCGGCACGCGGCATTGAAGACGGCAATGTGATCGACTGGCTGCTGTGGTGGGACAACGCCCTGCTGTGGGCGCTGCGTCCGCAGCTGCCGGAAGGCCGCCTGATCATCGCCCTGCGTGACCCGCGCGACATGCTGGTGGAATGGCTGGCGCTGGGTGCACCGGCACCGCTGGCGGTGACCTCGTCCAGCGAGGCGGCACAGTGGCTGGCGCGCGCACTGGCGCAGGTGGCACTGCTGCACGAGCAGGATCTGTATACGCACATGATCATCCGTACCGACGATGCAGTGAATGATCCGGCGGCGATGGGCGCATTGTTGGAGCAGGCCTTTGGCGTGCGCTTCCCGCCGGTGCGCAGTCTTGGCCCGGGCACCATCCCGGCCGGCCATTGGCGCAACTACGCGCAGGTGCTGGCCTCGGAGTTTGCAGTGCTGGCCCCGGTCGCCGTGCGTCTGGGTTATCCCGAAGCCTGAGCAAGGAAAAATGATGAAACTGGACAGCCAGAGTTTTCAGAACGGGCAGCCGATTGCGGCCGAGTTCGCGGCCGGTGACGCCAATGGCTTCGCTGGCAACCGCAACCCGCAGCTGGCCTGGAGCGACGTGCCGGTGGGCACGCGTTCGTTCGCGCTGATCTGCGTGGACCCGGATGTGCCGACCGTGGGCGAGCTGGTTGGTCGCGACGATGTCAGCATTCCGCTGGACCAGCCGCGTGCCGACTTCGTGCATTGGGTGATGGTGGATGTTCCGGCGGAGCTGCGCGAGATCGCGGCCGGTAGTTGCAGTGATGGCTTCACCGCGCATGGCAAGACGCAGCCGGCCGGTCCGGCCGGTGCGCGTCAGGGCATCAACGATTACACCGGCTGGTTTGCCGGCAACGCGCAGATGAGCGGCACCTACTACGGCTATGACGGCCCGTACCCGCCGTTCAATGACGAACGCCTGCACCGCTATTTCTTCCGGCTGTTCGCGCTGGATGTGGAGCGTCTGCCGGTAGACGGTGCATTCACCGCCGCCGATGTGTACCGCGCCATGCAAGGCCACGTATTGGCCGAAGCAGCGGTGCATGGCACGTATACCTTGAACAAAGCGCTGGCCTAAATCGGTAGTGGCGCGGCCCGGGGGGGGGGGGGGGTGGCCGGGATGTGCCCGCCCCCCCGCGCGGGGGGGGGAGAAAAAACAACAGAGCCGGCCGGGGGCCCGGG